>NZ_JBTOQC010000053.1:0-284922 GCF_055284095.1 Pseudomonas sp. HP_08
CGACCGGCTGCGTTAGCAGTCGTAAAATTTCAGCGTTTCCGAGATTTTGCGAGCGCTTCGCACTCGGTCGCGGGCAAGCGCGCTCCTACGGGGGGTTCACACGCAATAGATGTTTAGCCTCATAAAACCGTGCTTCAGCCTTGCGAGAACCTTCCCATGAATGTCCAGATAGCCCTGCTGCTGGGTCAGGACGGCATCACCAACGGTGCCATCTACGCCCTACTCGCGCTGTCGATATTGCTGGTGTTCACCGTCACCCGCGTGCTTCTGATTCCCCAGGGTGAATTCGTCACCTACGGGGCGCTGACCATGGCCGCCATCCAGGCCGGCCACCCGACGCCACTGGCCTGGTTGCTGCTGGTGCTGACCCTGATCGAATGCGTGCTCGATGCCGTGGCCCGCTACCGCGCAGGTCGTGGCGCGCGCATTGACCGGCACATGTTGATCAAGACCGGCTATGCCTTGCTGGTGATTCTGGCGGTGTATCAATTGCCGCTGGCCGATCTGCCGATGGCCGCACAAGCGGTGCTGACCCTGGCGCTGGTGGTGCCGTTGGGCCCGCGCATGTACCGGCTGTTTTTCCAGCCCATCGCCGGCGCCACGCCGCTGGTGCTGCTCATCGTGTCGATTGCCGTGCACGTGGCCATGGTCGGCCTGGGCCTGTTGCTGTTCGGCCCGGAAGGCGCGCGCACCCGACCGTTTTCCGAAGCCGGCCTGGAACTGGGCCCGGTCACCCTCAACAGCCAGACGCTGTGGGTGCTGGCGCTGTCGCTGGTGCTGATCACTACGCTGTTTCTGTTCTTCGGTCGCAGCCTGTACGGCAAGGCTTTGCAGGCCACGGCGGTAAACCGTACCGGCGCGCGCCTGATGGGGATTTCACCGGATCTTGCCGGCAAGGCGACCTTTGGCATGGCGACCTTTATTGGCTGCCTGTCGGGGATTCTGATTGCGCCGATCACCACGCTGTATTTCGACTCGGGCTTCGTCATCAGCCTCAAGGGTTTTGTCGGCGCGATCATCGGCGGGCTGATCAGCTATCCGCTGGCCGCCGTCGGCGCGGTGGCGGTCGGGCTGGTCGAGGCCTTCTCGATGTTCTGGGCCAGTAACTATAAGGAGGTGATCGTGTTCACCCTGATCATTCCTTTTCTGCTGTGGCGCTCGCTGCTCAGCCATCACGTGGAGGAAGAGGCATGAAACCCCGTCACCTGACCCTGGGCTTCATCGCCCTCATGGCCCTGGCGCCGTTTTTTCTGCCGACCTTTCAGGTCACCTTGCTCAACTACATCGGCCTGTATGCGCTGGTGGTGCTGGGCCTGGTGCTGCTGACCGGCGTCGGCGGCATGACCAGCTTCGGCCAGGCGGCCTTCGTCGGCCTGGGCGCCTACACCACCGCTTACCTGACCACCACCGAGCAACTGCCGACCTGGCTGGCCTGGGCCGGTGGCTCACCGTGGCTGGCGCTGCTGGTGGGGCTGGTGTTCACCGCCGTGGTCGCACTGCTGCTCGGGGCGCTGACCCTCAAGCTGTCGGGGCATTATTTGCCGCTGGGCACCATCGCCTGGGGCCTGTCGCTGTATTACCTGTTCGGCAACCTTGAAGGACTGGGCGGCCAGACCGGTATCAGTGACCTGCCGGCAATCAGCCTGTTCGGTATCGAACTGGACAAGGGCGAGAAGATTTTCTACCTGATCTGGGCGGTGCTGCTGGTCGCGGTGCTGATCACCCAGAACCTGCTCGACTCGCGTCAGGGCCGGGCGATTCGGGCCCTCAAGGGCGGCCAGGTGATGGCCGAATCGATGGGCGTGAACACCTTTCGCGCCAAGCTGGTGATCTTCCTGATCTCGGCGCTGTTCGCGGCGGTGTCGGGCTGGCTGTATGCGCACACCCAACGCTTCGTCAACCCGACGCCGTTCGGCCTGAACATGGGCATCGACTATCTGTTCATGGCCTTGATCGGCGGGGTCGGCAGTGTCTGGGGCGCGCTGCTCGGTGCCGGCGTGCTGACCTTGCTCAAGCAATGGTTGCAGGACTGGCTGCCGCTGCTGATGGGCAGCCAGGGCAATTACGAAGCCATTGTCTTCGGCCTGCTGGTGGTGCTGATGATGCAGCGTATGCCCGGCGGGCTGTGGCCGTTGCTGGCCAAGCGTATAGCCCGTGCCCGCCAGCGTCGTCAGGCGCCGGCGGCAACGGCCGCTGAAGCGCTGCCGCGTCGCGGGCAACCGGCCAAGGGCGAGCTGATTCTCGAAGCCCGCCAGGTGACCCGCCGCTTTGGTGGCCTGGTGGCCAACAACGACATGAACCTGAGCTTGCGCGCCGGCGAAATCCTCGCCCTGATCGGCCCCAACGGCGCCGGCAAGAGCACGCTGTTCAACCAGTTGTCGGGCGTCGACACGCCGACCTCGGGCGATGTGATGTTTCTCGGCCAGCGCATCAACGGCATCCCTTCGCGGCAGATCGCCCGGCTGGGCATGAGCCGCACCTTCCAGCATGTGAAGCTGCTGCCGACCATGACCGTGCTGGAAAACGTCGCCATCGGCGCGCACCTGCGTGCACAGGGCAGCGTACTGGCGAGCTTCGCGCACCTGGAGCGCAGCGAAGAGGCTCGCTTGCTGGCCGAAGCGCGCCGGCAACTGGAGCGCGTCGGCCTGGGCGAGTACCTGTACGAAGAAGCCGGCGCCCTGGCGCTGGGCCAACAGCGGATTCTGGAAATCGCCCGCGCCCTGTGCGCCGACCCGTGCCTGCTGCTGCTCGACGAGCCTGCCGCCGGCCTGCGCCATAAAGAGAAACAGGAGCTGGCCGCGCTGCTCGGCAAACTGCGCGACGAAGGCATGGCGATTCTGCTGGTCGAGCACGACATGGACTTTGTCATGGGCCTGGTCGACCGCATCACGGTGATGGAATTCGGCCAGAAAATCGCCGAAGGCCTGCCCGAAACCATCCAGTCCGACCCTGCTGTTCTGCAAGCCTATCTGGGCGTGGAGTGAACCATGAACCCTGTGAACAACCCGTTGCTCGAGATCAAGAACCTGTGCGTGGCCTACGGCAAGGTCGAGGCACTGACCGACGCCAGCCTGACCGTCGGCCAGGGCCAGATCGTCACCGTGATCGGCCCCAACGGTGCCGGCAAGACCACCCTGCTCTCGGCGATCATGGGCCTGCTCGGCTCGCGCGGGCAGGTGCATTTCGACGGCCGTCTGGAAGTGGTGCCCGAAGTTGAAGTGCTGGTGGGCCGGGGTCTTGGCCTGGTGCCGGAGAAGCGCGAGCTGTTTTCCAGCATGAGCGTCGAAGACAACCTCAAGCTCGGCGGCTTCATGCGCTACCGCCAGGGCGACCGCTCGTTCGCCAGCAGCCTGGATGAAATCTACAGCCTGTTTCCGCGCCTTGAAGAACGGCGCAAACAGGCCGCCGCCACGCTGTCCGGTGGCGAGCGGCAAATGCTCGCGGTGGGCCGGGCGCTGATGGCCAAGCCCAAGCTGCTGATGCTCGACGAACCGAGCCTGGGCCTGGCGCCGCTGATCACCCGCGAGATCTTTCGCATCATCGATCAACTGCGCGGCCAGGGCGTGTCGATCCTGCTGGTCGAGCAGAACGCCCGCGCGGCACTGAAAGTCGCCGACTACGCCTATGTGCTGGAGACCGGACAAGTCGCCATGCACGGCCCGGCGGCCAGACTGGCCCACGACCCGCGGGTCATCGACGCCTATCTGGGCGCGGCCAGCAAACACCAAACCATGCTTGCCAGTTAAGGAAACCCCATGGACAACCTCACTCCGCCCGCCGCCCTGCGCGTGTGCATCGCCGGCGCCGGCGCCATCGGCTGCACACTGGCGGCGCGGCTGGCCAACAGCGGCCAACAGGTCAGCGTGCTCGCGCGTGGCGCCGCCCTTGAGGCGATCAACGCCAATGGCGTACACCTGACCGACCTGGATGGCGAGCATCACGCGCAGGTCTTGGCGGCTGCCGACCCGGCTGCGCTGGGTGAACAGGATGTGCTGTTTATCTGCATCAAGGCGCCGGGCCTCGCGGCGCTGCTGCCGACCCTCGGTCCGCTGATCGGCCCGCAAACCGTGGTGGTGCCGGTGGTCAACGGCGTGCCGTGGTGGTACTTCCATGGCGAGGCGGGACGCTTTGCCAACTCGCGCATCGAAGCGGTCGACCCGGGCGGCGCGATCAGTCAGGCGCTGGACCTGCAACACATTCTGGGCTGCGTGGTGTTCATCACCGCCGAAGTGCTGGCGCCCGGCGTGGTGCGCTCGGGCAATCCGCACCTGATGATTCTCGGCGAGCCGGACAACAGCCAGAGCCCGCGCCTGGCGCAGGTGTGCGCGCTGGTCGCCGGCGCCGGCATCGAAGCCCGCGCCAGCGAGCGCATTCGCGATTCGCTGTGGACCAAGATCATCGCCAACCTGACGTCCAATCCTCTGTCGGTGCTGACCGGCGCGACCCTGGCGCAGCTGTATGGCAAGCCGGAGCTCAATGCGGTGGTGGCCAAGATGCTCAACGAGGCGCTGCTGACGGCGGCGGCCTACGGCGCACGTGTCGGCATCGACCCGCAAACCTTCATGAAGATGGGCGCCGACATGGGCGAGGTGCGCACCTCGATGCTGCAGGACTACGAGCACGGTCGCCCGCTGGAACTGCAAGCGATCGGCGATGCCGTGGTCGAGCTGGCCGAGCGTCAGGGCCTGCACATGCCGGTAACCCGCGACATCCTCAACCTGGCGCGCTTTCGCAGCCAGCCGTCTATTTGAACAGCAGGAACCGTCATGAACGCGAACGTTAACCCCGATCAATTCACCCAGCCCGCGCATATCGACGACGCCGAATGGGCGCTGCGGGTCAAGCTTGCCCAGTGCTATCACCTGGTCGACTGGTTCGGCTGGACCGAGGCCATCTTCAACCACATTTCGGCGCGCCTGCCCGGCCCGGCACACCATTATCTGGTCAATCCGTTCGGCCTCAACTACACCGAGATCACCCCGTGGAACCTGCTCAAGGTCGATCTCAACGGCCATAAACTCGAGCCTTCGGACTACGACGGCAACCCGGCAGGCTTTGCCCTGCACAGCGCCGTGCATGCGGCCCGCGATGACATTCAGTGCCTGATCCACACCCACACCACGCCGATTTCGGCGGTGGTGCAAAAGAAGCGCGGCTTTACCCACGACGACTTCTACGGCGCGCAGCTGTATGGCCGCGTCGGCTATCACACCTTTGAGGGCATCACCCTGTTCGATGAGGAAAAGGTGCGGATGATCGAGAGCCTCGGCGACAAGCACGTGCTGGTGCTGCGCAACCACGGCATCGCGGTGGGCGAAAACAGCATCGACAAGGCGCTGTTTCTGCTGTGGACCGTGCAGCGCGCGGCCGAGAACCAATGTGCTGCCGGTGCGCTGGGCGGTGAGGATCACCCGCTGGAAGAAGGCATCGCCGAACGCTGCGCCGGCCTGACTGCGATGCTGATTCGCGAAAGCGGCTTTGCCAGCAAATTCTTCGACGCCATGGTGCGCAAGATGAGCACCGAACGCGGCCTGACCTGGTAAGGATGTGGCTATGCACGCTTTGACTGAACCGCCGATCTCGCGCCTGGATGCCAACGGCCGCCTGCTGACCTGCAACCGGGCCTACGCCGAGATGACCGGGCAGCAGCAAACGGCGCTGCAAGGCAGCGCCTTCGATGCCGGCCTGGCGCCGGCCATGCCGGCCGCGATCGTTGCCACGCTCTGGCGCACGGTGCGCCAGGGCAAACCCTGGACGGGACCGGTGGTCGGTCGCACGGTCGGCGGCGGCCATTACTGGAAGCAACTGTACCTGGTGCCGCTGTTCGATGAAGGCCGCCTCAGCGCGCTGGGCACCGCGTATTTTCCGTTGACCGAGGCCGAGCAACAGCGCGCCGAGCGCCTGTATGCCCGCCTCACCGAAGGCCTTGCACCGTGGCCATGGTCAAGGCGCCTGGGCGCGCTGGCCCGCGAACAGGCGCCAGTGATGGTGGGCATCGGCGCCGCCCTGGCAGGTGCCGGCGCGGGCCTGCTCAGCCCGCTGGTCGGCAGCGTCGTGGCGGTCGGCCTGCTGGCGCAGATCGGCTACAGCCAGGCGCATCGGCATCGCCAGCAGCAACGCTTGCTCGATGCCGGTGGCGATCACTTCAGCGACCCGCTGCTCAGCCCGCTGTATGCGCGCGAGCCCGGCATCCACGGCGAGCTGGCCATGGCCCTGGCCAGCCATACCTGGCGGCTGCACACGGTGATCACCCGCCTGTACATCAACAGCGAGCAATTGCGCAGCCAGGCGCAGATCAGCGCCGGCGTGGTACAGGCCGGCAGCGAAGCGCTGGAAGAGCAGCAACAGCACACCGACCAGGCCGCCACCGCCATCGAACAGATGAGCGCGACTATCGGCGAGCTGTGCAGCAACCTGCAGGCCAGTGCCACCGCCGCCAGCGAGGCCGAGCAACTGGCACTCGGCGCCCAGCAGGTGTCCGAGCGCAGCCAGACCTCGATGGACCAGCTCGGCGAATCGGTGATCGACATGGGCACGGCGATGGGCGAACTGGCCAATGCCGTGGAGGCGATCAGCAACGTCGCCGAAGTGATTCAGAGCATCGCCCAGCAAACCAACCTGCTGGCCCTCAACGCCGCCATTGAAGCAGCACGCGCCGGCGAGTCGGGGCGCGGCTTTGCCGTGGTCGCCGACGAAGTGCGCGGGCTGGCCTCGCGCACCGCCGCCTCCACCGAAGAGATTCAGCACACCCTGCTGGGCCTGCGCAAAGGCAGCCAGCATGGTCTGGCGATGGCCGCCAGCGGCGAACAGGCGGTCGGCCAGGCCCGCAACGACGCCCGCCAGGCACGCACGGCCCTGCAAAGCATCTGCACGCAGGTACAAAGCATCAGCGCCAACAGCCAGCAAATGGCCGCCGCCCTGGAGCAACAAGGCCAGGTGGCCGGCGAAATCACCCAGCAGATCAACCGTATCGCGCAACGCACCGACGCCGAACGCGAACGCGCCAACCAGAGCCGCGACATTGCCCAGGCCTTGCACCAGTTGGCAGACTCGCAAGCGGGCCTGTCCAAACGCTTCATCAAAGGATGATTCGCATGACTGGAAACGTCTATCATTGCGCTTCGTCTCCAGCCGGCCCCTGAGTACTCGATGAGCATCCCGAAAAAAAACCGCAGCCGCTACGACCCCTCAAGCGATGAGTTCTGCAAGGAAGAGTTTCCGTTCTACTGGCTGGCGCGGGCTCATGGGCGCTACACGCAGGTGATGGAAAAAGCCCTGAAAAAGATCGACATGGACCTGTCGACCTGGCGGGTGCTGTGGATCCTCAAGGAAAACGGCGAGTCGAGTATTTCCGAGATATCGATCCACGCCATCGCCAAGCTGCCGACCATCACCAAGATCGTCTACCGCATGAAAGAAGATGGCCTGGTCGACACCGCGACCAGCGTCGACGACGGCCGCGTGACCCAGGTGTGCATCACCGACGTGGGCCTGCAAGCGGTGGAACGTATGCAGGGCGCCACGAAAGAACTGTTCAAGCGCAGCTTCAACGGCCTGACCGAGGCACAGATTCAGCGGCTGAACCGCTTGCTGGAGACGGTGTTTCACAACCTCGAAGATTGACCTCCCATGGCCCGACATCTTGTAGGAGCGCGCTTGCCCGCGACCGGCTGCGTTAGCAGTCGTAAATTTGTGGCGTTTCATCAATTTTGCGAGCGCTACGCACTCGGTCGCGGGCAAGCGCGCTCCTACAGGGCGCGTCCGCGTCAGGCTGATGTACAAAGTCGCAATTGATAATGATTATCGGGACCATGTACGATACGCCGCCTCGGGCAGGACATGTCGCACCTTGCCGAGATATTCGAGCACTCTCTTCTGTGGACCCGTCCGCCAGCAAACTTGACCTTTACCTGGCTCATCGCGCCGCGCTGGTGGATTACGCCGCCCCCATCGTCGGCTGCCGTGCGCGTGCCGAAGATGTGGTGCAGGAAGCCTGGCTACGCTTCAACGCTCGCCAGGACCCGAGCCTTGAGATCAGCCATCCGCTCGGTTACCTGTACCGCATCGTGCGCAATCTGGCGCTGGACCAGACCCGCAGCCTGGCCACCGAACGGCGCCAGCCCGACGGCGACGCGCTGCTCGCCGAACTGCCGTCCAGTACCGCCTCGCCCGAACAGCAGGCCGCCAGCCAGAACGAGCTGCAAATGCTCGCCGACGCGCTGTTGCAGTTGCCCGAACGCACGCGCATCGCCTTCGAGATGCACCGTTTGGGCGGCTATACCCTGCAACAGGTCGCCGCGGCCATGGGCATCTCGGTGGGCTTGACCCATCAACTGGTGCATGACGCCCTGAGCCATTGCGCGAGCCGTCTGGAACGCGGTCATGGCTGAACGCACTGAAAATAATCTGAAAAAAAATCCGCTCCATCCGTCCTTTGCTTACACGGGCGAATCTGTGGCACCCTCGCCCACCCCAAAAGACCCTGGAGCCTTGCCGGATATGTCGCAAGCCGAACCGCGTAATGCCCGTCTGGATATTGCTCTGGACTGGTTGTTGCGTGTCCGCGAAGCACCCGGCGATACGCACCTGCAAGATCAGCTGCGCGACTGGCAGCAGGCCGACCCGCAAAACGCCGAAGCCTTGAGCAAGGCCGAACGGGTCTGGCGCCTGACCGGGCAGATGCAGGCCAGCACCGCGCACTTGTGGCCGACCGTGCCGCCGCAGCCACAGGCGCAACTGACACCTGGCGCCGCACCGGCCAGGCCGCGCCGGCGCCGCACCTTCGCCTGGGCGGCCAGCGCCGCACTGGCGGCCTGTATCGCGGTGGTCATTGCGCCGCGTTTGAGCACGCACCTGGAGGCCGATTACCTCACCGCCCAAGGTGAGCGTCGCACCGTGCAATTGCCCGACGGCAGCAGCGTGGTACTGGATGCCGACACCGCCATCGCCGTGCAATTTACCCTCACCGACCGCCAGATCCGCCTGCTGAGCGGCCAGGCCTTCTTCGAGGTCAAGCCGGACCGCGACAAGCCTTTCATCGTCCATGCCAAGGCGCTGGATGTGACCGTGACCGGCACCGCCTTCAACGTCGACCTGCAAGACAAACGCATCGAAGTCGCCGTGCAGCACGGCTCGGTGAAAGTCGCCGAACCCGACGCGCAACGCCTGCTCAACCCCGGCCTGACCGCGGGCCAGCGCCTGACGTTCGAGCGTGACGACGCTCAAGTACGGCTCGACGTATTACCCGCCGGCCGCATCGCCAGTTGGCGCAACGGCCAGTTGATCGCCGAAAACGCCCGGTTGGGCGATGTGGTCGAGCAGCTGCGCCGCTACTTGCCCGGCACGGTGTGGCTCAAGGATCAGGCGCTGGCCGACAAGCGCATCACCGGCGTCTACGACACCCGCGACCCGGAAGCGGCGCTGCGGGCGATGGCGCAACCGCATGGGGCGCAGTTGAGCCATTACAGTCCGTGGGTGTTGGTGATTACGCGCTAAGCGGCGTTTGCACTAAAAGTAAAAACGGGCCTGCCTTCGTTTGAAGGCAGGCCCGTTTTCAGTCAATCCAGAAGCTTACAACGCTGCTTGCGGACTGCGCCCCAGCACGCGGGTGTACTCGGCCTTGGCGGTTTCTTCAGTGAATTCGCCGGACCATTTGGCAACCACGACGGTGGCCACGCTGTTGCCGATGGTGTTGCAGGTGGCGATGGCCATCGACATGAAGCGGTAGACGCCAAACAACAGCGCCAGACCTTCGGCCGGCAGCACGCCGATGGCCGTGACGGTGGCGGCGAACACCACGAAGCTGCCGCCCGACACGGCGGCGGCGCCCTTGGAGGTCACCAGCATGATGGCGACGATGCCCAGTTGCTGTTCCCAGCTCAGCGGCACGCCGTAGGCGTTGGCGATGAACAGCACGCACAGCGACATGTAGATCGAGGTGCCATCGAGGTTGAAGGCGTAGCCGGTGGGCAGCACCAGGCCGACGCTCTGCTTGGAGCAGCCGAACTTCTCCAGCTTTTGCAGCAGGCGCGGCAAGGCGCTTTCCGACGAGGCGGTGCCCAGCACGATAAAGACTTCGTCCTTGATGTACTTCAGGAAGCGCCACAGGCTGAAGCCCGACAACCGGCAGACGGTGCCCAGCACCACGAAGATGAAGAACGCCACGCAGACGTAGAACATCAGCACCAGGTTGGCCAGCGACATCAACACTGCCGTGCCATTGGCGCCCACCGCGTAGGCCACCGAACCGAAGGCGCCCAGCGGGGCAAACTTCATGATCAGGTTGATGAACTCGAAGAAGGCTTCCGACACCCGGTTCAGGCCGTCTTCGATCACCGCCCGGCGGTCCTCTTTAAGCGCCAGCAGGGCAAAGCCGAACAGGATCGAGATCACCAGCACCTGGAGCAACTGCCCACTGGCGAAGGCGCCGATGAAGTTGTCCGGGAAAATCCCGTAGATGAAGTCCAGCGTCGAGGTCGGCGCGTGGCCCTTGGCAACGGCGGCGGCAGACGCGGCGGCGGTGGCACTGCTGGGGTGGGCGTCGTGCATGCCGGAACCGATTTGCAGCAGGTTGCCCCAGATCAGGCCGATGGCCAGCGCCAGGGTCGACACCACTTCAAAATACACCAGCGCACGCCAGCCGACCTTGCCGACCCGCTTGATATCGCCGGCCGAGGCAATGCCGTGGACCACGGTGAAGAACACCAGCGGCGCGACGGCGGTCTTGATCAGCTTGAGGAAGATATCGCCCAGGATCTTGAACTTGGCCGCCAGTTCCGGGGCAATGAAGCCGAAGGCAATGCCGAGGAACATGGCCGCGACGACCTGAAAGGTCAGGTCTTTGTAGAGCGGTTTTTTTGCAGGACTCGCAGCAATAGCAGCAGACATGTTTGCGATCTCGTTGTTTTTATTGAAAGGCAACTGTCAGAGCCCGGTTCGTGGCCGGGCTCATTAAGATTCAACGCTTGACCGAACCCGGCCGCGCCAGCGCCAGATCGACCATCTGCGGCGCCAGGCCCAGGTAGTTGGTCGGGTCGGTGAGGCGCTTGAGTTCGTCCACGTCCAGTTCGGCGGTGGCTTCACCCTGCGCCAGCAAGGCGTCGAGCAGGCTGATGCCCTGGTCATTGGCCATCCGGCACGCGGCGTAGACCACGTCATGTGCCACCTGCCGGCCGAGTGCCGGGGCCAGGCCCATCATCACCGCCTCGGCGACGATCAGGCCCTGGGTCATGTCGAGGTTCTTGCGCATGCGCTCGGTACGAACATCCAGGCCTGCGAGCATGAACTTGGCTTGTCCCAAGGAAGCCGCGCTCAGGGCGAAGGCTTCGGGAATGGCGATCCACTCGGCCTGCCATGGGCCGGTGGAGCGTTCGAAGTCCTGAATCATCGCATCCAGCATCAGGCCGGCCTGCTGGCGCACGCCCTTGGCGGCGGCGTACATCAGTTCGCAACTGATCGGGTTGCGCTTCTGCGGCATGGTGCTGCTGGCGCCACGGCCCTTGACGAACGGCTCGTAGGCTTCGCCCAGTTCGCTGGTCATCATCATCATGATGTCCAGCGCGATCTTGCCCAGGGAACCGGTCACCAGGCCGAGGAAATTCAGGGTTTCGGCCAGGCCATCGCGGGCCACATGCCAGGTCGCCTGCGGCACGCCCAGACCCAGTTCGGCCATCAACGCCTCCTGCACTTCCAGGCCCTTGTCACCCAGCGATGCCAACGTGCCGGCGGCACCGGCGAACTGGCCGATCTCGACCCGCGGACGCAGCTCGACCAGGCGCTCGGCGTGGCGATCGAACATGCTCAGCCACACCGCGCACTTGTAGCCGAAGGTGATCGGCAAGGCATGTTGCAGGTGAGTGCGGCCGGCCATCGGCGTGTCGCGATAACGCAGCGCCAGGTCAGCCAGCAGGTTGCGCACCGCCTGAATGTCACGCTCGACAATCAGCAAGGCGGCGCGCACTTGCAGGACCACGGCGGTGTCCATGATGTCCTGGGTGGTTGCGCCCCAGTGCACGTAGCGACCGGCTTCGCCACAGATCTTCGACAGTTGCTCGACCAGCGGCAGGATCGGATAACCGACGATCTCGGTCTCGTGCTGCATGTGCGCCAGGTCCAGCGCTTCGTATTTCGAGGTGCGGGCGATCTGCTCGGCCGCCTCGGCCGGAATCACCCCGCAACGCGCTTCGGCGCGGGCCAGCGCCACCTCGACCTCGATGTAGCGTTCGATCAGGGCTTTGTCGGAGAACACCCCGCGCATCTCGGCAGTGCCGAACATGTCGCGGAACAGAGTGGAATCGAAAACGGTGGTGGACATGGCGTGTTCCTGAAATGTTGTTATTGGACCGTACATATTGTTTATGTCCGTACATAATTGTTGCCATCACACTGGTAGACTGTCAACCGGTTGATTTGACGAGGCTGATGAAAGGCATGAACGACGCACGCTATGCGGTGCTGGCAAGGGATCTGATGGAGGGCATCGCCTCAGGGAAATACCCGGTGGGCAGCCTGCTGCCGACCGAGTTCGAGCTGTGCGACCTGTACGAGGTCAGCCGCCATACGGTGCGCGCGGCGATCAACCAGTTGCAGACCCAGGGCCTGGTGTCGCGGCGCAAGCGCGTCGGGACGCGGGTCGAAGCCAGTTCGCCACGCGGCGGCTATTCGCATTCGCTGGCCACGGTGTCGGACCTGGCGCACCTGGCTGAAACCCAGCAGCGCGATATTCAGGAGGTGCGGCATTTCGTGGCCGACATCGCCCAGGCCAAGCGCCTGGGCCTGCAACCGGGCGAGCATTATTTCTGCGTGTCCAGCGTGCGCATCGACCGCGACCACCCTGAAGCGCCGCTGTGCTGGACCGATGTCTATGCGCAACAAGGCTATGCCGAGGTCATCGAGCAGGCACGCGAACAGCCCGGCGTGCTGATCGCGACGCTGATCGAAGCGCATTTCGGCCGCTACATCGATGTGATCGACCAGCAGGTGCGTGCGGTGTTGCTGGACGCCCGGCTGGCGAAACAGCTCAATGCCGAAGCGGGCTCGCCGGGCCTGAATATCCTGCGCCAGTACCGCGATGAGCATGGCGAATTGATCGTGGCCTCGGAGACCATTCACCCGGATGACCGCTTTACCCTGGTGTTGCAGATGAAGCGCGACAGGGCGGTTTAAGGGAACCTCTAAAAACCACTGCGCTTTTTCGCCTGTTTTTGTGGCGCCGCCATCGGTAGTGCGCTGACGGCCTCGGCAACGTTTTTAAAGGCACCCTCAAGGCCGCGCTGTGCGGCAAGTGTATATTTTGTAAATTCACTTTACTCACAAATGAGAAAGCCTATCATCCAGCCCTCGTCCCCGTGCCGAGGGCTCTGGATCAAGGCTTGGCCGATCCTGCGCACTGCGTCCTGCTCTCGTCGCCTCACCCGCCGCCAGGACTTGCCGCCATGTTCAAACCCCTTTCCCTTGTGATGCTTGCCGTACTGGCCACGCCGCTGATGGCCGCTGAACGCACGCTGGACACCGCCTTCGGGCCGGTGAAGCTCGAAGCCACGCCGCAGCGGGTCGTTACCCTCGATGAAGGCAGCCTCGACACCGCGCTGGCGCTGGGCATTCAGCCGGTCGGGACAGTCTCGACGCGCGGCAGCGATCAGGTGTCGGACTATCTCAAGGACAAGGCCGGCAAACCAGGCATCGTCGGCACCAGCCGGGCGCCGAACATGGAGGCGATCTTCAAGCTCAAGCCGGATTTGATTCTGGCGCCTGAAGGCCTGGGCAAGGATGTCTACGCCGCCTACAGCCGCATTGCGCCGACCATCGTCGCCAAGGGTTCGAGCAGCAGTGCCTGGCAGGACAACGCCACCTTCGTCGCCAGGGCACTGGACCGCGAGGCACAGGGCAAGAGCGTGTTGCAGGCCATCGACCAGCGGATTGCCGCGCTGAAAGCCAGGGCGCCGGCCGGGCAAACAGTGTCGGTGGTGCGCTGGAACCCGCAAGGTCCGATTGCCATGTCGAGCAAGATTTTTGTCGGCCAGTTGCTGACCGCCGCAGGCTTCAAGACCACTGAACTGGCCAACAGCCTGAGCAAGCCGCACAGCGATGTGCTGAGCCTGGAAAACCTGAGCAAGATCGACGCCGACTGGCTGTTCGTCGCCAGCCTGAACAGCGAAGGCGCCAAGACCCTGGAAACCGCCCGCGCACAACCGGCGTTCGCGCGCCTGGGTGCAGTGCAGAACAAGCAGGTGGTGGATGTCGACGGCCAGGTCTGGGCCAGCGGCTCGGGGCCGCTGGCGGCGAACAAGGTGCTGGATGATCTGGAGAAGGCGCTGATCAAACCCTGATGACGGCCCTACCCCGCGTTTACCGTTCCCGCCTCATGACCTGCGCCGCCCTGCTGGCGCTGGTCACGCTCGCCAGCCTGCTGTTCGGCGCAGGCGATACCGGACCCGTTCGCGCCGTGCACACGTTGTTGGGCCAGGGCAGCGCCGACGAACGCTTTGTGGTCTTTGAACTGCGCTGGCCGCGCACCCTGCTCGGCCTGCTGGTCGGTGCCGCGCTGGGCGCGGCCGGGATCGTGCTGCAAGCCACCACCCGTAATCCCTTGGCCGAGCCCGGCCTGCTCGGGGTCAGTGCCGGCGCCTCGTTGGCGGTGGTGCTGGCGATTGCGCTGGGGGCCAGTTCGGCCACGGTCAATCTGGGCGTGGCCGTGGCCGGTGCGCTGGCGGGCTGCCTGCTGGTGCTGCTGGTCAGCCGCGTCGCCACGCTGGGCAACGACCCGGTACGCCTGGTGCTGGCCGGTGCGGCGTTCAGCAGTTTGCTGGCGGCTGTCACCTCAGTGATTCTGCTGCACGACCAGCGCAGCGCCGACGAGATCCGCTTCTGGGTCATCGGTGCGCTGGCCGGGCGCTCGGCCGAAACCCTGCTGTGGAGCCTGCCCGGCGTCATCGCCGGCCTGGCGCTGTTGCTGCCGCTGATTCGTCCGCTGGCCAGCCTGGCGCTGGGCGAACGGGTCGCCGCAGGCCTGGGTCATCATCCGCAGTTGATCCGCTTCTGGGCACTGGTGGCCGTGGCGCTGCTGGTCGGCACCGCGACCTCGGCGGCCGGCCCGATCGGTTTCGTCGGCCTGATCGTGCCCTTTGTTGCCCGCCGCCTGGCCGGCCCGGACATTCGCCGCACCTTGTTGCCGTCGCTGCTGCTCGGCCCGTGCGTGCTGGTGGCCGCCGATATCGTCTCGCGCCTGACCGTGCGCCCGTATGAGTTGCCCATCGGGGTGATCACCGCATTCATCGGCGCGCCGATCCTGATTGCGGTGGTGCGCGGCCAACGGATTCCACGCTTATGAACCGGCGTTACCTGCCCGGCTACTTGCCCGGCTACTTGCCCGGCTACTGGCTGGTCCGTCTGGGCAATTATTCGCTGCTGGTGCCCAAGCGCGCCACGGCAGCTGGCGTTGCATTGCTGCTGGCGTTGCTGGCGATCAGTACCGTCAGCCTGGCCAGCGGCGCCGCCGGGCTCAACCCGCTGAGTGCCCTGCTGGCCTTGTTTGGCGAAGGCGATCCGATGAACGTGTTTCTGGTTCGAGAGTTGCGCGTCGAGCGGCTGCTGGCCGGGCTGTTCAGCGGTGCAGCCCTGGGCATCGCCGGTTGCCTGTTGCAGACCCTGGCCCGTAACCGCCTGGCGACCCCCGGCATCATCGGCCTGGACGACGGTGCGACGGCGTTTGCCGTGGCCTCCATCGTCGCCATTCCCACCAGCCTGGCCCCTTCGGCGCTGGCATTGATCGGTGCCTGCACCGCCGCGGCGCTGGCCTTCGGGCTGGGCGGCGGCAGCGGCGCACGCGGTTATCGTTTCATCGTGGTCGGCATTGGCGTGGGGGCGGTGTTCGGTGCGCTGACCAACCTGATGCTGGCCCGCACCGACATCGACAGCGCCAACCAGGCGTACCCCTGGACGGTCGGCACCCTCAATGCCCGGCCCTGGCTGGCGGTACAGATGCTCGGCATCGGCCTGTTTCTGGCGCTGCCGTGCTGCAAGGCCTTGACCCGGCCACTGAGCACCTTGCGTTTCAATGATCAGGTCGCGCGCGGCCTCGGTGTGCCTCTGGGCCGGGTACGCGCTGTCACCCTGGCGCTGACCGTGCTGCTCACCGGCCTTGCGGTCGCGGTGGTCGGCCCGGTGGGCCTGATCGCCCTGGCGGCGCCGGAAATGGCGCGCTATCTGTCGGGGCATCGCGGCGTGCCGCTGCTTAACGCAGGGCTGTGCGGCGCCCTGTTGATGATCGCCGCCGACTGGGCCGGGCGCACCTGGCTGGCGCCGCTGGAAATCCCGGTGGGCATCGTCACCGCCATCGTCGGCGGTCCTTACCTGCTGTGGATTCTGATCCGCCAACCCGTACGGAGCACCCCATGACCCTCGACACCGCGCTGCTGCAGACCGATGCGGCGCCCGCGCGCCTTGAAGCACGCGAACTGAGCCTGGACTACGCACGTGCGCGGATCATCGAACAGCTGTCGCTGAGCCTGCCGCCGCACAAGGTCACGGCCATCGTCGGCCCCAACGGCTGTGGCAAGTCGACCCTGCTGGCCGGGCTGAGCCGTCTGCATTCTCCCAGCCATGGCGCGGTGCTGCTCGACGGTGCCGACATCGCCCGCCTGCCGACCCGTCGCGTGGCCCAGCGCCTGGCCTTGTTGCCTCAGGATGCCAGCGCCCCGGACGGCCTGACCGTACACGAGCTGGTGCGCTTTGGCCGCCAGCCACACCAGGGCGTGCTGAGCCAGTGGTCCGAACAGGATCAACGCATTGTCCAAGCTGCGATTGCCGCCGCCGACTTGCAGGACCTGGAGCACCGCCCGCTGGAGTCGATGTCGGGCGGCCAGCGCCAGCGCGCCTGGATCGCCATGGCGATTGCGCAAGCGACGCCGCTGCTGTTGCTCGATGAACCCACCTCGGCGCTGGACCTGGGGCATCAGATCGAGGTGTTCGAACTGATTCGTGACCTCGCCGCCGCCGGCAAGACCGTGGTCATGGTCGTACACGACCTGTCCAGCGCGTGCCGCTATGCCGACCATCTGGTGGCGATGCAGGCCGGCAAGATCGTCGCCGAAGGTCCACCCGACGAGGTGGTGACCCCGGCGCTGGTCGAGCAATTGTATGGCGTGCAATGCGAGCTGCTGCGCGACCCGCACAGCGGCACCGTGGTGATCGCCGGTGTTCGGCGCCGAGTGGCGAAGACGTGAGCCAGAGCCGTCGCTGCGCATGCAAGGGCATAGAACCGCGAGTTCGGTTGACCGGAAAAAATGTTTCAAGGATGTAACAACGGTGCGTGGTAGCTTCGGTGCATACCCATCACTTTCAGGACGATCATGAACCGCACGCTTCTGGCTCTTGCCTTCACCACGCTGCTGACCCCTGCCCTTGCCCACGCCGCCACTCACTCTGCCAATCCTTCGAGCAGCATCAGCGATGCGCAGTACGCCGATGTGCTGGGCGGTTCATGGCGCGCCAAGGAAAACAGTGCCCGCGACGGCGCACGGCACCCCAAGGAAACCTTGCAATTCTTTGGTTTGCAAGCCAACCAGACCGTGATCGAAATCACTCCGGGTGCCGGCTGGTACAGCGAGATCATTGCGCCGTTGCTCAAGGATAACGGGCATTACATCGCTGCCTTGCAGGCGCCGTCGTCGGGTGATTACTACAAGAAGGCTGCCGACAAGCTCAAGGAAAAATTCAAGGCCGACCCTGAACGGTACGGCAAGGCCGAGCTGGTCGAGTTCGATCCCAAGGCACCGGTGTTCGGCGCGCCGGGTTCGGCCGACCGGGTGCTGACCTTCCGCAACGTGCATAACTGGGTGCTGGCCGACGATGCGCCGGCCACCTTCGAGGCGTTCTTCAAGGTGCTCAAGCCGGGCGGCGTGCTGGGTGTGGTCGATCACCGCGCCAAGGACGGCGCTGACCTTGAAAGCATCAAGAAGACCGGTTACCTGACCACCGATTATGTGGTCAGACTGGCGCTGGACGCGGGCTTCAAATTGCAGGACAGAAGCGAGGTCAACGCCAACCCCAAGGACACCAAGGACTACCCGGCCGGGGTGTGGACCCTGCCACCGAGCTACAAGCTGGGTGAACAGGACAAGGCCAAATACGCAGCCATTGGTGAGTCCGACCGGTTTACCCTCAAGTTCGTGAAGCCCTAGCGTCAGGAGTTCCCGCGGCACTCGCTCATCGCCCGGTATTGCAGGGCGTTGAGCTCACCTTTGGAGTCCTTGTAGACCATCAGTTGTGGCGTGACCTGGCAGGTTTTTTCCAGCGGTGTCTTGAACACCACACGGGCGACATCCAGCGTCATGCCATAGCGATACTCGACGATCTCGGGGGCCGGAAGGTTTTGCCGGCTGGCGACGTCCTGCACGAGGGTCTTGTAGGTGCTCAGGTCTTTGGCCGACACTGAATGATCGGCGCTGGAAGCCTGAGCGGCCAAAGGGGTCAACATCACGATACCGGTGAACAGCAGGGTGGCTAATTTCATGGTGGTACTCCTTCAAAAGATGGAGCAAGGTTAACCACCGGCCACTTTCCGGAGCATTGCGCGAACATGACCATTCAGTAATGTGGCATCGCTCTATCTACTTGCTGCACAAACAAAAAACCCGCGATCTCAGCAATCGCGGGTTTTCTGTCTACGCCCTTTGCAGACTCACTCCGGGTCGCGGCGATGCGCCCATTGATACAGCGCCGGCAGCACCAGCAACGTCAGCACGGTGGAGGACAAAATGCCGCCGATCACCACCGTCGCCAACGGCCTCTGCACCTCGGCACCGGTGCCGGTGGCCAGCGCCATCGGGATAAAGCCCAGCGACGCCACCAGGGCGGTCATCAGCACCGGGCGCAGGCGTGTCAGGGCACCTTCGTTGACGGCGTCATGCAGTAACCGCCCCTCTTCGCGCAGGGTACGGATGAAGGCAATCATCACCAGGCCATTGAGCACCGCGACACCCGACAAGGCGATAAAGCCGACCCCCGCCGAAATCGACAACGGAATGTCACGCAGCCACAGCGCCAGCACCCCGCCGGTCAGCGCGAACGGGATGCCGGTAAACACCAGCAGGCCGTCCTTGAGGTTGTTGAACATCATGAACAGCAGCGTCAGCACCAGCAGCAAGGCAATGGGCACCACAATCTGCAAGCGTTCCGCTGCCGATTGCAATTGCTCGAATTGCCCGCCCCAGGCCGTCCAGTAACCGGTCGGAATCTGTACCTGGTCCAGCAGGGTCTGGGCCGCTTCCTCAACGAACGAACCCAGGTCGCGACCGCGCACGTTGGCGCTGACCACTACCACGCGCTTGCCGTTCTCACGGCTGATCTGATTCGGTCCCAGCTCAAGGTCGAGGCTAGCCACCTGCGACAGGGTGATAAAACCGATCTGCTGGCCGGCACTGCCCGGCACCGGGATGAGCAGGCTGGCCAGGGCTTCAGGGTCGGTGCGCAGCGTTTCGGGCAGGCGCACCACCATGTCGAAGCGCCGGTCGCCTTCGTACAGGATGCCGGCCTCGCGACCGCCCACGGCAATCGCGATGGCGTCCTGTACATCGCCGATATTCAGCCCGTAGCGTGCGGTTTTCTCGCGGTCGATATTGATGGTCAACACCGGCAGGCCGGTGGTCTGTTCGACCTTCACTTCAGAAGCACCGGGCACGTTCTGCAGGGTGGCGGCAATTTTGGCAGCCGTCTGGTTGAGCACGTCCATGTCGTCGCCGAACACCTTGACCGCCACGTCGCTGCGCACCCCGGAGATCAGTTCGTTGAAGCGCAACTGGATCGGCTGCGACAGCTCGTAGTTGCTGCCCGGCACGCTGGCAGCGGCCGCTTGCAGCTCGGCGATCAGCGTCTCGCGCGATTTGCCAGGCTCCGGCCACTCGCTGTTGGGCTTGAGCATTACATAGGCGTCGGAGATGTTTGGCGGCATCGGGTCGGCGGCGATTTCGGCGGTGCCGGTGCGGGCAAAGACGCGCTCGACCTCGGGCATTTTCGCCATGATCGCCTTCTCGAGACGCTGCTGCATGTCCACCGACTGGCTCAGGCTGGTGCCCGGTACACGCAAGGCCTGCAAGGCAAAGTCGCCTTCGCTCAGGCTGGGAATGAACTCGCTGCCCATGCGGCTGGCGGTGAACCCCGACAGCACCACCAACACCACGGCCATGGCAAAGGCGACGCTGCGATGCGCCAGCACCCAGTTCAGCACCGGGGCATAACCCTGGCGCGCCTTGCGCATCACCAAACCTTCTTCTTCCTTGACCTTGCCCGTGACGAACAGCGCAATGGCGGCCGGCACAAAGGTCACCGAAAGGATCATGGCGCCAAGCAAGGCGATGACCACGGTAAAGGCCATGGGGTGGAACATTTTGCCCTCGACACCGGTCAGGGCGAAGATCGGCAGGTACACGACCATGATGATCAACTGGCCGAAAATCAACGGCCGGCGCGCTTCCTTGGCCGCCGCAAATACTTCGTGAAAACGCTCCGAACGGGTCAGCAGCCGGCCATGTTTATGCTGCGCATTGGCCAGGCGGCGGATGGCGTTTTCGACGATCACTACCGCGCCGTCGACGATGATGCCGAAGTCCAGCGCGCCGAGGCTCATCAGGTTGGCACTGACACGGTTGGTGAACATGCCGGTGAAGGTGAACAGCATGGCCAGCGGAATCACCATCGCCGTGATCAGCGCCGCACGGATATTGCCCAGGAACAGGAACAGGATGGCGATGACCAGAATCGCGCCTTCGATGAGGTTTTTCTTCACCGTGGCGATGGCTTTTTCAACCAGGTTGGTACGGTCATAGACGGTCACCGCCACCACGCCGTCGGGCAATGTACGGTTGATGTCTTCAAGCCGCGCCGCCACCGCTTGCGAGACGCTGCGGCTGTTTTCGCCGATGAGCATGAACACCGTGCCCAGCACCACTTCGCGGCCGTTTTCGGTGGCCGCACCGGAGCGCAGTTCCTTGCCGATCATGACCTCGGCCACATCGCTGACGCGCACCGAGGTGCCTTGCACATGAGTGAGCACGACGTTGGCGATGTCTTGCAGGCTGCCCAGCTGGCCGGGCGCACGGATCAGCAATTGCTCGCCACTGCGCTCGATGTAGCCGGCGCCGACGTTGGCGTTGTTACGCTCCAGGGCGGTGATCAAATCGTTGAGGGTCAGCTTGTAGGCCGCCAGCTTGCGCGGGTCGGGGGCAATCTGGAATTGCCGGGCAAAACCGCCGATGGTGTTGATCTCGGCAACACCCGGCACATTGCGCAACTGCGGCTTGATGATCCAGTCCTGGATCACCCGCAGGTCGGTGGGCGTGTACGGCGTGCCGTCGGGCTTGCGCGCATCGTCACGCGCTTCGACGGTCCACAGAAAGATTTCACCCAGCCCGGTGGACACCGGCCCCATGACCGTATCGACGCCTGTCGGCAGTTGCTGGCGAGCATTCTGCAAGCGCTCGCTGACCCACTGGCGAGCGGCGAACAGGTCGGTGCCCTCCTTGAAGATTACCGTGACCTGCGACAACCCCGAACGCGACAGAGAGCGGGTCTGTTGCAGACCGGGCAAGCCGGCCATGGCGGTCTCGATGGCGAAGGTGATCCGCTGTTCGGTCTCCAGCGGCGAAAAACCGGGCGCGGCGGTGTTGATCTGCACCTGGACATTGGTGATGTCCGGCACGGCATCGATCGGCAGCTTTTGATAGCTGGCGATCCCCAGCCCGGCCATGAGCAAGACAGCGAGCATCACCACGATGCGCTGCTCGATAGCGAATTGAATCAGGCGTTCAAACATGCGTGTGTACTCGTGGGCAACGGATCAATGGGAATGCTCGGCCGAGCCTTTGCCCAGCTCGGACTTGAGAATGAAACTGCCGGCAGCAGCGACTTCTGTGCCGGCTTGCAGCCCCTCGAGAATTTCCACATGACCGTTGGCCCGGCGGCCGGTTTTCACCGTCTGCAACTTGAAACCTTCAGCGTTGCGCACAAACACGGCCGGGCTGTTTTCAACGGTCTGGATCGCCGCTTCCGGCAAGGTCACTGCCGCCTGGTCCTGCGCCACCGTGACATCGATGCTGACCAAAAGCCCCGGACGCCAGGCGCCCTGTGGATTGGCCAGGGTCACCCGCACCGGCGCGGCGCGACTTTGTTCGCCGAGCAGACTGCCGACATAGCCCACGCGGCCTTCGACCTGAGCATTGAGGTCAGGCGCGGTGACGGTGACCGAACGACCGACCCGAACTTTGTCCAGATCCCTGGCGGTCACGCCGAAGGTGGCCCAGACGCGCGACAGGTCGGACAGGGTGAAGGCATTGCTGTTCTCGCCGACCACTTCGCCCAGGGTCAGGTGTTTTTCGACGATCATGGCGTCGAACGGCGCCACCAGTTCATAGCGGTTGCCGCCCGCCGGATTGAGCCCGGCCCCAATCACGCCCAGTTTCTGCCGTGCATTGGCGACATTGATCTGCGCCTCTTCAAAGGCCTGGCGGGCCAGTTGGTAATCCTGCTCGGCGGAGATCTTGTCCTGCCACAGGGTCTTTTCCCGTTGCAGGGTGCTGCGCGCGGTTTCCAGCCGGCGCTGGGCAGCGCTCAGTTCGCTGCGCTGGTCGGCGATCTGCGGGCTGGCAATCACCGCCAGCACCTGACCTTTGCTGACCTGCTGACCCAGATCGACCAACACCCGCTCCACCACGCCGCCCACCCTGGGCACCAGGTGCGCAGTGCGGTCTTCGTCAAAGCGGATTTCACCCGGAAAGCTCACGGCGCTGTTCATCGGTTTTGCCGTGGCGACCGCCAGTTCGATGCCGGCACTGCGAATCTGCTCGGCAGACAACGCCAACTGGCCTTCTTCCTCATGGCCCTCTTCCTCGTGGCCACCCTCTTCATGGCCATGCCCTTCTTCCTTGTGTCCCTCTTCCTTGTGAGCGTCTTCCTTGTCAGCCCCCGCTTTTTGAGCTTGCTGAGGCTTGGGTGCTGCCTTGGCTTCGGCAGCCGGTTCGGGATGATCGTGATCGTGATCGTCGTCATGGGGCTTTTCGGCGGCATGCGCGCTTTGCCCGGACAACAGCGCACCGCGCTCGTTGCTCAGGGTCAGACTGCCAAGACCGATAAGGCCGACCAGCGCCACGGCGAAGGCAAGGCTGCGAGTGTTGTTCATAAAGGCTCCTGCAAGTCATGGCCGGCCAGCCGCGTGTGGCAGCTGAACCCTGGGCCGAATTCGGTAATCAGCGGTGACGGGGTAGGCGGCCGGAATCGCCATAAATGCGTTCGATGGCAACCTGGGCCTCGGTGCCTGTCGCCAGGGCTTCGAGGTAACGGCTGCGGGCATCGATCAAGGTGCGCTGGGCGTCCAGTACATAGATAAAACCGAACTTGCCAACCTCGAATCCGCGCGTGGCGGTGTCCACGGCCTGCTGCGCGGCGGGCAGGATGACCTGGGTGAACGACTTGACTTCATTGGCCGCATTGCTCCATTGGTCCAGCGCCGAACGGGTCTGGGTACGCAGGTCCAGCTCGACGGCGTTGCGCAGATCACGGGCCTGGTCGGCGCGGCGCGAGGCGGCCAGCACGTTGCCCTGGTTGCGGTCGAACAACGGCAGCGGCATCGACAGGCCGACCACATTGATGCGTTCGCGCTCTTCGCGGCTGTACTGGCTGCCGACGCTGACGGTCAGGTTGGGGATGCGTTGGGCACGTTCCGAACCCAGCGAGGCTTCGCGCTGCTGGATCTGCGCTTCGGCCAGGCGCATGGCCGGTGCCTGGTTGAGCAAGGCGAGCAAGGTGGCGGCCGCCGGGGCTGGCTGCGGTGCCAGATCGGCGAAGGTCAGGCGTTGCAGTTCACTCTCGGCAGCGCCGGTGACCCGCGCCAATTGCCGCTGGCTGTCGGCTTGCAGGGTGCGGGCCTTGCGCACTTGCAGTTCGGTTTCGGCCAGTTGCACCTGGGCCCGCGTGGCTTCGATGGGCGAGACCTGGCCTGCGCGGACACGGCCGTCGGCCACCCGCAAACCACGCTCGGCCAGTTGCTGCGATTGCTCGGCCAGTTCCACCGCCGTCTGCGCCCGCGCAGCGGCATAAAACGCCTGAATCACCGTGGCACGCAGTTCATTGGTCTGGCGCTCCAGCTCAAGCCGGGCGGTATCCTGGCCACGCTCGGCGACATCAATGCGCGCGCCACGCTTGCCACCCAGTTCGAGCGCCTGGCTGAGCATCACCGTCGTGGTCTGGGTGGAACGGCGGGTGTCTTCGACTTCCCAGGACAGTTCGGGGTTGGGCATCAGCCCGGCCTGCTGCCGCTCGCCTTCGGCAATGCCCAGGTCCTGGCGAACCGCTGCCAGGTCGGGATTGCGCGTAAAGGCGGCGTCGATGGCCTGCGCCAGGCTTAACTCGGCAGCTTGCAGGCCACTGGCAGACATCAGCAGGACACTGAGCATGCCGGCACGCACCCAATGCCTGCTGCGGCCAACGGTCAGGAAAAGGTTTTGATCGGCTGGCACGTTCACAGAACTCCCGTCACATCACTGGATACGCCCGAAACGGGCTGAGTATTGAGTGCGGGGGACTTTAGGGAACGGCCGTTAGCGGCAGGATTGCCTGAACATTACAATTTCGTTATTTGCCCGCCTTGTGCGAGGGCGCCGGGTCGTATTCATTCACGTGAGTCACCTGGGTATGCAAGCGCCCCAACAGGTTGACGAGGGTGTCGACCTCCGCAGGCGACAGGTCGCCGAGCAGGCGGCGTTCACGTTCCAGCGCGACCTTGATCACCTCATCGTGCAACGCCTTGCCGCTGGCGGTCAGGCGCACGGTGTAGCGCCGCGCATCCCTGGGGTCGACCTGGCTTTGCACATGCCCTGCCGCTTCCAGCGTTTGCAGCGACCGGCTGGCCGCGCTCTTGTCCAGACCGACGACCTGGCAGATACGGTTGGCGGTGATGTCGCTTTCCACCGCCAGCATGGACAGCATCCGCCACTCCACCACGCCAATGCCGAAATGCTTGCGATAGCACTGCGACGCGCCGGTGGCGAGCTTGTTGGCAAGGAAGGTCAGCAAGCCCGGGACATAGCGGGCAAGGTTCAGTTGCGGATCTTTCGGCATGGTGCAAATACCTTGAGTCAGTAGCGCAAGAAAATTAGTTGACACCGCAACCAATTGGATAGAGGATTTGCCTCATCCGGGCGGGACATTGCCCGCATGATATGCCGTAGCCAAACCTCACAAAAATAATTATCAGGTGCCTGCCATGAGCCTTTCCGATTTCACTCCTGCGCCCGTGCTCCGACCTCCCCTGCGACCTCTGGCCAGCCGACGCTGATCCAGCCCTGACGCTTTTCTAAACGCTTTTTTTCAGCAGCCACTTCAATGTGGAGGGGGAAGTCATGCTTGAAGTCACTGTCACTCGCAAAGTCATCGAAGCAGAGGGCATTTGCAGTTTCGAACTGTGCGCCGTGAACGGCGAGGCGCTGCCCGCGTTCGAGGCCGGCGCGCACATCGACGTACACATTGCCGACGGCCTGACCCGGCAATACTCGCTGTGCAACGACCCGCGCGAGCGGCATCGCTATGTCATCGGCGTGCTGCGCGACCCGGCTTCACGCGGCGGCTCGAACGCCCTGCACGACACGCTGCAAGAAGGCCAGGCGCTGCGCATCGGTACACCGCGCAACCTGTTTGCCCTTGAACACTCGGGCACTCGCCACCTGCTGTTTGGCGGTGGCATCGGCATTACGCCGATGCTGGCGATGGCGCATGAACTGCACCATCGCGGCGCCGACTTCGAGCTGCATTACTGCTATCGGGCCAGCGAACGCGCCGCCTTTATCGAGCAACTCAGCCACAGTGCCTTTGCCAGCCGCATCCACTTGCACGACGACAGCGGTGTGCCGGCGCAAAAGCTCGAGGCCGCCGCCCTGCTCGCCACGCCTGCACCCGGCAGCCATGTCTATGTCTGCGGGCCGGGCGGTTTCATGAAGCACATTCTCGACACGGCGCATGAGGCCGGCTGGCCCGAGGCGCAGGTGCACCGCGAGTTCTTCGCCGCCGCCCCGGTCGATCAAGCGGCCAACAGCGCCTTCGACGTCGAGCTGGCCCGCAGCGGCCGGGTGCTGCGTATTCCCGCAGAGCGCACGGTGTTCGAGGTGCTCGATGAAGCCGGTATCGAGATCGATTCATCCTGCGAGCAAGGCGTTTGCGGCACCTGTGTGACGCGGGTGCTTCAGGGTATTCCGGACCACCGCGATCAATTTCTCACCGCTGCCGAGCAGGCCGCCAACGACCGCTTTCTGCCGTGCTGCTCACGCTCGCGCTCGGCGCGGTTGGTGCTGGACCTTTGAGTGACACGCACAAGCACAAAAACAATCACCGTGACCTGGAGAACAACCATGAACGCATCCACCGCCGAATCGCTCGCCTATGACGCCGCGCCACCCGCCGCGCCGTTGTTTGCCCTGGACCAATGGTACGTCGCGGCCCTGGCCTGGGAGCTGCAGGACAAACCGCTTGGCCGCACCTTGCTGAATAAACCGGTGGTGCTGTTTCGCACCGCCGACGGCCAGGTCGCGGCGCTGGAAGATCGCTGCTGCCACCGCGCCCTGCCCTTGTCCAACGGCACCCTGGAAGCCAGCGGCCTGCGCTGCGGCTATCACGGCCTGCTGTTCAACCAGGGTGGCAAGTGCATCGAGATTCCGGGCCAGGACAAGATCCCGAGCAAGGCGCGGGTGCCGGCCTACCACGTCCGCGAGCAGGACCAGATCGTGTGGATCTGGTTCGGCAGCGCGGCGCACCCCGAGCCGATGGGCGAGCCGCCGGCCTACGATGTCCACAGCAGCGGCAAGTACCTGTTCGACGGCAGCGTCTATCACTACAACGCGCCGTATCAGCTGATTCACGACAACCTCATGGACCTCAGCCACCTGGGCTATGTGCACCTGCGCACCATCGGCGGCAACGCCAGCATTCACATGAATGCGCAGATGAACGTCGAAGGCGACGACCATGTGGTGCGCGTAGTGCGGCACATGCCGGATTCGGTGCCGCCACCGACCTACACCGCCGCCTACCCGTTCAAGGACAAGGTCGATCGCTGGCAGGAAATCGAGTTTCACGTCAGCCACCTGCGCATCTGGACCGGCGCGGTCGACGCCGGCAGCGACTCGCTGGACGACCCGAATCGTGGTGGCTTTCACATGCGCGGCTTTCATGGCGTCACACCCGAGACCGACGCCACCAGCCACTATTTCTGGACCATGGCGACCAACCCTGAAAGCGATGCGGAGGCGGTGAAGGCCAAGGTCATCGAACAGACCATCCTGACCTTCGACGAGGACAAGCAGGTCATCGAGGCCCAGTACCAGAACATGTGCCGCTTCGGCACCCGGCCAATGATCGACATCCACGTCGATGCCGGCGCCAACCGCGCGCGAAGAATCATCGAGCAGTTGCGCCTGTCGTCATAAGGGACTGCCAGTACGGTTTTGCATGTGCCACTCATACAACAATAAAAAGGTATCGCCATGTACGCATCGATCGGGCAACAACTGGATGAAAAACCCATGGTCAGGTTTCAGTGGGGCGTGGTCGCCCTGTGTTTCCTGATCAACATGCTGGACGGCTTCGACGTGCTGGTCATGGCCTTCACCGCAGCCTCCGTGTCGGCGGACTGGGGCCTGTCCGGCACGCGGCTGGGTTATCTGCTCAGCGCGGGGCTGGTCGGCATGGCCATCGGCTCGCTGTTTATTGCGCCGTGGGCGGATCGCTTTGGCCGGCGCCCGCTGATTCTGGTCTGCGTGAGCATTGCCGGAGTGGGCATGCTTGCCTCGTCACAGGCCAGCTCGCCGCTGATGCTCGGCGCCTTGCGGCTGCTGACCGGGCTGGGCATTGGCGGCATTCTGGCCAGCAGTTATGTGATTGCCGGCGAGTACGCCAACAAGCGCTGGCGCGGCTTGGCGGTCACGCTGCAAAGCACCGCCTACGCACTGGGCGCGACCATCGGCGGGCTGATCGCCGCGCAAATGATTCCGGCCCTGGGCTGGCGCTCGGTTTTTCTGTATGGCGGCCTCGTCACGCTGGCGACCCTGCCGGTGCTGTGGCTGTGGTTGCCCGAATCGCTGGCGTTCCTGCTGTCGCGGCAACCAAAGGGTGCGCTGGCGCGGGTCAATCGCCTGTTGCAACGAGTGAAGATGGCGACTATCGAGCACATGCCACCGGTTGCACAAAACGCCAGCACGAGCGTGCGCGCGACCTTCTCGCAGTTGTTCTCGGCGCCCTTGCTGCGCTCGACCCTGCTGATCTGGGCCGCGTTCTTTCTGGTGATGTTCGGTTTCTACTTCGTCATGAGCTGGACGCCGCGGCTGCTGGTGTCCACCGGTTTGTCGAACCAGCAAGGCATTACCGGCGGCGTGCTCCTGAACGTGGGCGGCATCTTCGGCTCGGCGCTGGTCGGCCTGCTGGCAGCACGCTTTCGCCTGTCGCGGGTGTTGATGGCCTATCTGCTGATCAACGCGGTGCTGGTGGCCGGCTTCGTCAAGTTCACCGACAACCTGACCCTGACCTTTGCCCTGGTGTTGATGATCGGGGTGTTCGTCAACGGGTGCGTCGCCGGTTTGTATGCCCTGACCCCGACCATTTATTCCGCCGGCCAACGAGTGACCGGACTCGGCTGGGGCATTGGCATCGGTCGTGCCGGCGCGATCCTGTCGCCGCTGGTGGCCGGGCAATTGATCGATGCGCACTGGCAGCCGGCCGATCTGTACCTGCTGTTCGGCGTCGCATTCGTGCTGGCAGCGATCATCGTCGGTTTGCTCAAGCCGACACCGCTGCAACCCCTGCGTACGGCCACCACCCAGTAATCAGAACCCGACAATTACAATAAAAGGGCACCTGCAATGAACATTCGCTTTCAAGCGCTCAGCCTGTACGGGCTGGGCATGGCGGCCGCCTGCGCGTCGTGCAGCGCCGTGGCCGGTCTTTTTGATGAGTCCACCGCCAGCGTGACCGCGCGCAACTTCTACCTGGACCGTGATTTCAAGGGCGACACGCCCTATCCGGCCGCCCGCGAATGGGCCCAAGGCTTTATCTTCAAGGCGCAATCGGGCTTTACCGAAGGCCGTGTGGGTTTCGGCCTGGACCTGACCGGCCTGCTTGGCATCAAGCTCGACTCCTCGCCGGAGCACACCGGCACCCAGTTGCTGTCGTTCGATGCGCAGACGCGCAAGGCGCATGACGAATACTCGGAGCTGGGCGCGACCTTCAAGGTGCGCGTCGACAAGACCCGCTTCAGCTACGGCACCCAGTTCCCGGCCCTGCCGGTGATCACCGCCAGCCCGGCGCGGCTGTTGCCGCAATCGTTTCGCGGCGCCTACCTGACCAGCGAAGACATTGAACGCCTGACCCTGCATGCCGGGCGCATGGACCGGGTGAATCTGCGCGACTCGACCAATCAGCAACCAATGTCGGTGGCCTCGCCCAATGGCCGTTTCAGGGCCGGCGCGCTGTCAGACCGGTTCGACTTCGTTGGCGGCGACTACCGGGCCACCGACAGCCTGACCTTGCGCTATTACCATGCCCGCTTGCAGGACATCTACACGCAGAACTTCGTCGGCGCGCTGCACAGTGTGCCGCTGGGGCCGGGACGTTTGAAAAGCGACGTGCGCCTCTACGACAGCCGCGAGAACGGCCGGGCCGCTGCCGGCAATGTCGACAACCTGAATGCCGGCCTGATGCTCAGCTACCAGCTCGGCGCGCAGACATTCGGCCTGGGCTATATGCGCCTGAGCGGCGACACGGCCATGGCCTATCTGGGCGGCGGCGAACCCACCGTGCTCAGCGATGGCACGATGAGCGCCGACTTCGTCAACCCCAGGGAACGCACCTGGGTGGCGCGCTACGACTATGACTTTGCCGGCATGGGCGTGCCCGGTTTGAAGGGCATGCTGCGTTACTTGCACGGCAGCCATATCGACCTGCCGAATCTGGGCGGCAGTTCCCTGTCGGAGTCGTCAAAGGACCTGGAGCTGTCCTATGTGGTGCAGGCCGGCACGGCGAAGGGGCTGGCGTTTCGGCTGCGGCATGCGTTCTATCGCAGCGACCTGAGCGGTGCGGCAACATTTCGTAACGACAATGAAACCCGCATCAACGTGGATTACACCTTCAAGCTTTGGTAGCCACTGAAGACGAGCAAGTGCCTTGCTCGTCGCGGCTTTCAGCGCTCCCGCGCCTTCCCGGACAAGTCACGCGCGACGTCGGCCAGCGTTTTTACAGCCCACACATGGCGCTTGACCTTATAGCCACTCCAGACTTCACAATCGCGCCCCGCCTGACCCCCCTTGGCCGATCCGGACAGTTAAATGCGCATTCTTGTTGTCGACGACGAGCCCAAAACGGCTGAATACATGCATCAGGGCCTGTCTGAAAGCGGCTATGTGGTAGACATCGCCAGCACCGGCATCGATGGCCTGCACATGGCCTGTACGCAGGATTACGAGTTGGTGATTCTCGATGTGAACCTGCCGCTGATGGAGGGTTGGGAGGTGTTGGCCGCGCTGCGCAAGGCGCGCCCGACGCGGGTGATGATGGTCACCGCGCGCGGCCGGCTTGAAGAGCGGGTCAAGGGCCTGGACATGGGCGCCGACGATTATCTGGTCAAGCCGTTCGAGTTTCCGGAATTGTTGGCCAGGGTCCGCACCCTGCTGCGCCGTAGCGACCAGCCAGGCACGCCCGAGGTGCTGCGCATTGCCGACCTGGAGCTTGATCATGGCCGGCACCGGGCCTTTCGCGGTAACCAGCGCATCGACCTGACGACCAAGGAGTTTGCCCTGCTGCACCTGCTGATGCGCCACAGCGGCGAGGTGTTGTCGCGCACGCGGATCATTTCCCAGGTATGGGACATGAACTTCGATTGCGACACCAACGTCGTTGAAGTCTCGATCCGCCGCCTGCGGGCCAAGATCGACGATCCGTTCGAGAACAAGCTGATTCACACCTTGCGTGGCGTGGGGTACGTGCTGGAAATGCGTGCATGAAAGCCATGCGCCTGTCGACCCGCCTGGGCCTGACCGTCAGCGCCCTGTGTGCGCTGCTGGTGCTGGGCATGACCACCCTTTCGTGCCTGACCATTTCGCGCCAGCTCGATGTACGCGCCGAGAACGAACTGAGCGACAAGCTGACGCAGATACGCCACAGCCTGACCGAAAGCACCTGGTCGTTGACCGACGGCGAGCTCAACTCACATAACCTGCGCGACCAGATCGTCGGCCATGACAATTTCACCCTGACCCTGCTCGACTCAAGCACGCCGCGCAAGCGCCTGCTGGTCATTGGCAAGAACGAAAGCACCTCGCTGCCGCCCCTCAAGCTCAATGGCCGGGCACAGGAATTCGAGCGCATCAACACTGCCCAGGGCCATGAGCTGCTGGTGACCTCGACCCTGATCCCGCTGCGCAATGGCCAACAGGTACTGGCGATGCTGAGCCTGGACCGGCAGGACGATACGACGCTGCTACTGGCCTATGTGCAATCTTCGTTGCTGGCCGTGCCGCTGATCTTGCTGCTGGTCGGCGGCGGTGCCTGGTGGGCGGTGCAGCGCGCGTTGCGTCCGCTCAAGGCGTTTCGCAAAGTGGCCGGCAAGGTCTCGGCGCGCGACCTGTCGCAGCGCATGGTGGTCAGCGGTCTGCCCGATGAGCTGCAGGCGCTGGCCCACGCCATCAACATCATGCTGCAACGCCTGGACGACGATATTCGCCAACTGGCGCAGTTCTCCGATGACCTGGCGCATGAACTGCGCTCGCCCATGAACAACCTGATGGGCAAGGCGCAAGTAACCCTCTCCAGAGAACGTCCGGCCGAGGAGTACAAACAGACACTCGAGTCGTGCACCGAAGAGCTTGAACGCCTGTCGCGCATGATCGCGCAGATGCTGTTTCTGGCCAGCGTCAGCCAGCCGTCGACCCTGCCGGCAAACGAGCCGGTCAACCTGCGCGAAGAAGCCGACAAGGTCATCGAGTTGTTCGAGCTGTCGGCCGAAGACAAAGGCATTACCCTGCAGGTGACCGGCCAGGCCTGCACCCGCGGCGACCGGTTGATGATCCAGCGGGCGATCTCGAACCTGTTGTCCAATGCCATCCGCCATGCGCCGCCGGGCACCGGCGTGGACCTGAACCTGACGCAGCACGCTGACCAGGCAATCGTGGCGCTGAGCAATACCGGCGAGGGCATCGCTGCCGAGCACCTGCCGCGTCTGTTCGACCGTTTTTACCGCGTACACGCCAGCCGCGCCCGGCATGAAGGCGGCACCGGGCTGGGGCTGGCCATCGTGCACTCGATCATGGTCGTGCATGAGGGTCAGGTGACGGTCGACAGCGAAGCGGATGGCCTGACCACCTTCAGCCTGATTTTCCCCCACGACGGCGCCCGCCTGTCTTCCTTGAACAGAACGAGCAAAACCTATGCGATTCTCGAACCTCAGTAAAATCTGTCTGGTCGTCACTGCCGGCTGGTTCACCCAGGCCCTGGCCGCCCCGGTCATCGACGTGCACCGCGACGCTAGTTGCGGCTGTTGCACTCAATGGATCAGCTACCTGGAGCACAACGGCTTTACCGTCAACGATCATGTAGAAACCGACATGGCCGCCGTCAAACAGCGCCTCGGCGTACCGGCCGGCATGGGTTCGTGCCACACCGGCGTGATCAACGGCAAGTTTGTCGAAGGCCATGTTCCGGTGCAGCAGATCATCGACCTGAACAAACGCCCGGAACTGATCGGCATTGCCGTGCCGGGCATGCCGGTCGGTTCGCCGGGAATGGAGCATGGCGATCGTCAGGATGCCTATCAGGTGATCGGGGTCAGCAATACCGGCGCGCGCGTGGTGGTGGGCGAATATCCCGGGCGTTGACCCCTTGCACGCGCATGCCGATGCCGGAATGCGCTGTCCCGATGGTCAGGCATGCTTGTCACCGGGCGGTCCAGCAGGCGTGGCGTACTGAGGTTTCAGCTTGCCGTTGCTGTCCAGCAACCAGGCATCCAGGATTTCTCGCACAGCGGGGCCTGCCACCCGGCCACCGGCTTCACCGTTCTCAATGGTGACCGAGACGGCAATGGACGGAGCACCCGCTGGGGCGAAGCCTACGAAGAAGGCGTTATCGCGGTGCCGTTCCTGGGTCTTGAGGCGGTCGTAGCGCTCGCCCTGGCGGATGGCGATGATCTGGGCGGTACCGCTCTTGCCCGCGATGCGGTACTGCGCGCCCTGCCCGGCGGCTCGCGCGCCACCGCCCGGATCATGCATCACCAGCTGCATGCCATGGTTCACAGAGTCCCAGTCACGGGGATTTTTCAAATGAATGTCAGGCATCGGATGACTGTCGATCACCTCTGCGCCGCCCACCGAGCGTGCCAGGTGTGGCCGGTGCCACACGCCCTTGCTGGCGATCAGAGAGGTCGTTTCGGCCAGTTGCAATGGCGTCACCTGCATATAGCCCTGTCCGATGCCGAGGATCACCGTTTCGCCGGGGAACCAGGTCTGGCGGCGCGTCACACGCTTCCACTCGCGCGAAGGCATGAGGCCGGCGGACTCTTCGTCCATGTCGATGGACACCTTGCTGCCGAGCCCGAAGCGGGTCAGGTACTCGTGCAGACGATCGATACCGAGCTTGTTGGCGACATCGTAGAAATAGGTGTCGTTGGAACGCTTGATGGCCGCATCGAGGTCGACCCAACCATCGCCTGAGTGGTTCCAGTTGCGGTACTTGTGATCGTAGTTGGGTAACTGGAAATACCCGGGATCGAAGACACGTGTCGCGGGGGTGATGGTGCCGGTATCCAGCCCCGCAATGGCCACCGCCGGCTTGATGGTGGAACCGGGCGAATAAAGCCCGCGCAACGCCCGGTTGAATAACGGCCGGTCGATGGAGTCACGCAATTGCGTGTATTGCGCGATACCGATGCCTTTCACGAACAGGTTCGGGTCGAAGCTTGGGTTGCTGACCATCGCCAGCACCTGCCCGGTGTTCGGTTCCAGTGCGACCACCGAGCCGCGACGATCACCCAGGGCCTTCTCGGCAGCCATTTGCAGGTCGACATCCAGACCCAGTACCACATTTTCGCCGGCCTTCGGCGCAACGCTTTTCAGCACCCGTATGACACGGCCCTGGGCATTGGTTTCCACTTCCTCATAACCCACGTGCCCGTGTAGCTGTTGCTCGTAGAAATGCTCGATACCGGTCTTGCCGATGTAATCGGTGCCCCGGTATTCGGTGCTGTCGAGACGGCCGGCCTCGCGCTCGTTGATACGGCCGACAAACCCGACCGAGTGGGCGAAGTGCTCGCCGTAGGGGTAATGCCGGACGAATTCGGCATCGACATCGATACCGGGCAGCTTGAAGCGATTGACTTCGATAAAGGCGATCTGCTCCTCGGTCAGGTTGTGCAGAACAGTGACCGGCTCGAAGGGATGGCGGCTTTTCTTCAGGGCCTTGCTCAATTGCAGGCGCTGCTCGGTGGTCAGGTTCAGAATCCCGGAGACCTGATCCAGCACGGCCTGAGAATCGACAGCAAGCTCGCGGGTCAGGGTCAGGTTGAAGCTGGGCAGGTTCTCGGCGAGCACCTTGCCGTTACGGTCGAGAATCAGCCCTCGCTCCGGAGGAATGGGCAGGACATGGATGCGATTGTTCTCGGAAACGGTGGCATTGTTCGCATAGTCGGTCACCTGAAGAAAGTACATCCTCGCGACCAGGGCCATACTCAGTAAAGCGACCAATAGCCCGCAGGCGATAATGCGTCGATTAACCAGGATCGACTCCTGCAGATAATCCTTGAGTTTGATCGGGTTGCGCATCGAAATTCCAGCGTTGCCCGCGTCAGCAAAACGGGGCCCGGGTTGTCATTAGAAACCAGCGAGGCGCTATCTTAACGCAAGACGGGTTCTTCTGCGGCGCTGTGCAACTTCCCACTCTTTATCAAAGTGCCATTATTGGTTAGTATCCGCGCGCTTTGATGCAAGCCAAAAGGCCATTCTTTGATTCAGGCCGTTTCCGCTCTGCCCTCCTCGCAATAAACACTTCTTCATACCCATTCCCAAGGCAGAATCACGGATGACGCATCAATGGTCCCCAACTCTTTGGGGCCGGCGCCTGACTCGCTCTGCGCAATGGCAATTGCGCCTGATCGACGAAACGCTCGAATTAACCTCGCACGATAAAACCCACACGATTGCCATTGATGAAAGCGCGCCGCCGTTTATCAATAAAGGCCTGTTATGGAGTGATGTAACGCTGGCCGGCATGACCCTCGGCGGGCTGCCCAATGCCATGGCCGCGTCTTTGCAAAAAGCCATTGGCGATATCGTCCTCAAGCAGAGACAACGCAAGAAAGTAGCGGCCTTCAATGCGCTGTACGCGCTTGTCCGTCAATGGTTGACCGCCATTGCCGAAGGGCTTGCGCATGCCGCACGAGAACATCGCTGGATTACCCATGAACAGCAGCAAGCGTTGCTTGCAGCGCGTCCCGAACTGTCCTTGCAGGACAAGGCCTTGTGGGCGTTATTCAAGGATCAGCACGTACAGGCGCATTGGGCTGCGCACGGCGGTGTCGAGGCAGTCGCGCAAGACCTGAAGGCCTGGAAAGCCGACTGGCCAGCCACCTGGCAGGCGGTCAACGAAGCACATACGCGCCAGGAACTGATTGCCTGCAAGGCGCTGTTCGATCGCGTCGAGAAAAAGCCGCTGACCGAAGAACAAGCGCGCGCGGTGATCTGTTTCGATAACCGCGTTCAGGTGGTTGCATCTGCAGGTTCCGGCAAGACCTCGACCATGGTCGCCAAGGCCGCGTACGCCCTTCATCGCCGCCTTATGAAACCCCAACAGATTGTCTTGCTGGCCTTTAACAAACAGGCCGCCGATGAATTGAAAGCGCGAGCGGCGTTGTCATTCCAGCGGCTGGGAATGAGCAATGTCCAGGTCGAAGCCTCGACGTTTCATGCATTGGGCTTGCATATCATTGGCCAGGCGACCGGACGCAAACCCGATATTCCGACCTGGGCGGTGGACACCCAGAGCGGCTTGCGCAAGTTGACCGAACTGATCGAGCAACTCAAGGCGCGTTCGATACTGTTCCGCATCAAGTGGGACATGTTTCGCCTGGTATTCGGCCGGCACCTGGCCGACGTCGACACCTGGGATGCACAGGGCAACGGCCTGATCACCACACAAAACGGCGAACGGGTGCGCAGCCAGGAAGAGTGCATGATTGCCAACTGGCTGTTCTATAACGGCGTCGATTATGCCTACGAGCAACCTTATCAATTCGATACCGCGACCCCGGATCACCGCCAATACAAGCCTGACTTTTACTACCCGGCCATCGGGCTGTATCACGAACACCTGGCGCTGGACGCCAACGGCCAGCCGCCGGCGCATTTCGAGGGGTATCTGGACGGGGTGATCTGGAAACGGCAGTTGCATCAGGAGCGCGAAACCGACCTGATCGAGACGACATCCTGGCAATTGCGTAATCAGGACTGGATGACGTCTCTGGCCGGGGCGCTGACCGAACGCGGCATTGTGTTGCGCCCGGATGCGGAGCGCCCTACCCCTGAACACGGGCAAAAGCCGATGCAAAGCGTCGAGTTGATCGGCCTGGTGCGCACGTTCATCAGTCACACGAAAAGCAACAGCCTGACCCCGGATGCGTTGACGCAACGGCTGGAGGACTTGCCGGGCGGTGCCTTCAAGCTGCGCTACAGGATGTTCCTGCAATTGGTCGCGCCGATCATGCAGGCCTGGGATCAGGCGCTGGCTGCCGAGGACAGCATCGATTTCGAAGACATGCTCAACCTGGCCGCACAACACCTGGAACAGGGCCGCCACGATTGCGGCTTCGAGCTGGTACTGGCGGACGAGTTTCAGGATGCCTCAAGGGCCCGCGCGCGCCTGTGCCGCGCGTTGGTTCAACAGCCTGGCCGGCATCTGTTTGCTGTGGGTGACGACTGGCAGTCGATCAACCGCTTTGCCGGTGCCGATGTCTCGGTGATGACCGGTTTTGCCGAGTGGTTCGGGCACGGCCAGGTGCTGAAGCTGGAGCGCACCTTTCGTTGCCCGCAGGCGCTGTGTGATATTTCCAGCGGTTTTGTCAGCAAAAACCCTGCGCAGATCGACAAGCAGGTTTATTCCGACACACCCGCGCAAGGCCCGGTGCTTCAGGCCTTGCAGGTCAAACGCCGTGAAGAACTGGCCAGTGCCATCGACGAACTCTTGCAGCAGCTTCACCAGCAAGTGGCCGGCGGCTGGGTGCCTGCGGGCGCCAACGGCAAGGTTTCGGTATTTATCCTGGGCCGCTACAACGCTGACCGCGTGTATCTGCCGGACGACTGGCACGCCCGCTACGGCGCCTGCATCGAACTGTCGTTCCTGACCATTCACCGCGCCAAGGGCAGCGAGGCCGATTACGTGATTCTGCCGGCAATGATCAGCTCGGCACGGCGCCTGAGTTTTCCCAACACGCGCACCGAAGACCCGGTATTGAGCCTGGCCATGCCGGGCAGCGACGACATTGCGCTGGGCGAAGAGCGGCGGCTGTTCTATGTCGCCCTGACCCGCGCCCGGCGCGGCGTGGCGCTGTTTACGGTACAAGGCATGCGCTCTTCGTTCGTCAACGAGTTGATCGAGGACAAGGCCGTGGTGCTGACCGATCTGCAGGGGCAAGCGATCACTGAACTGCGCTGCCCAAGGTGCAATCAGGGCGCTATCGTGACGCGCAGCGGCCGTTACGGCGACTTCAAGGCCTGCTCCAATTACCCGGCGTGTGAATACAAGCCGGCGAAAAGCGCGGCCAGATCGCAAGCCGTTGCAGCGCATTAATCGGCTTGCGACAACGGCCGGGCCACTTCCTCCAGCGATTTGCGCTCGGCCGCCACGCCCCACACGGCCTGCACCAGGGCAGCCATGATCATCAGGGCCGCGCCGATCAGGTAGCCGATGAACACGTTGAAACGCTCGCCGCTTTCGATCAACTGGCCAAACAGCGTCGGGCCGACAATGCCGCCCAGACCGGTGCCGAAGGCGTAGAACACGGCAATCGCCAGGGCGCGGATTTCCAGAGGAAACGTCTCGGCCACGGTCAGGTAAGCGGAACTGGCCGCCGCCGAGGCAAAGAAGAAAATCACCATCCACGCGATGGTTTGCTCGATCACGTCAAGCAGGCCCTGGGCGAACAGATAGCCGCTGATCGCCAGCAGAACGCCGGAGATGAAGTACGTTGCGCTGATCATCACCTTGCGCCCGACCACATCGAACAAGCGCCCCAGCAGCAACGGGCCGCAGAAATTGCCCAAAGCAAACGGCAACACATACCAGCCGATATGCGCCGACGGCACGCCGTAGAAATCGGTCAGCACCAGCGCATAGGTGAAGAAGATCGCGTTGTAGAAAAACGCCTGCGCGGTGAGCAGGCTCATGCCGACCACCGCGCGAATGCGGTGGACGACAAACAGGCTGTTGAACACCTCGCGCAGCGGCGTATGGTCGCGGGCGTGCAGGCGCAGCGGCGGGCCGTCGACCGGTGGCAGGGCAATGCCGCGTTCATGGTAATGGCGCTCGATGCCTTCGACGATGCGCCGCGCTTCATCGGGCTGGTTATGGATCATCAGCCAGCGTGGGCTTTCCGGGATCCACAGGCGCATCAGCATGATCACCAGGCCCAGCACCGCGCCAATGCCGAAACACAGGCGCCAGCCGGTTTCGCTGCCGACGAAGTCCGGGTCCAGCAGCACGATCGAGCCCACCGCCCCTAATGCGGCGCCGACCCAGAATGTGCCGTTGATGGTCAGGTCGACCCAGCCGCGAAAGCGCGCCGGGGTGAATTCCTGGATGGTCGAGTTGATCGCCGTGTATTCGCCGCCGATGCCGGCGCCGGTCAAAAAGCGAAACAGCAGAAAGCTCCACAGATTCCATGAAAACGCCGTGGCAGCGGTCGCGGCGATGTACACGAACAAGGTGATGAAAAACAGTTTGCGCCGGCCCAGACGGTCCGTCAGCCAGCCGAACAACAGCGCACCCAGCACCGCACCGGCGATGTAAGCAGCCCCGGCCAGGCCGATGTCGGCGTTGGTCATTTGCAGCACCGGGCTGTCCTTGAGCGCCCCGGACACAGAGCCCGCCAGGGTCACTTCAAGGCCGTCGAGCAGCCAGGTGATGCCGAGGGCAAATACCAGCAGCGTGTGAAAACGGCTCCAGGGTAAACGGTCCAGGCGTGCCGGCAAGTCACTTTCGATGATGCGCGTCTGATTCGGATGAGGGCTCATTGCAACATTCCTTTGTGGGTGGCGAACCGTGCAAAATCGGCCTCTTGTATGACCCTTGAAAAACTTTTTAATCTTTTTTCTGAAAATTTTTTCCGCTGTCCCGTCCTTTGCCCAGACCAACACTGAGATCAATTCTCATTCAAAATTTGCGGGTACTTGCCGCGTGTGGGGACATGGGATGACAGCGCAGGAAGTTTTCAAAGGTGTAGCTCAGCCAGCACAGCGCCTGGCAATTGCGATACGCAGCGCACGCCATCTGGGCGCTCTGGGCCTGTGCCTGGCGATGAGCACTCAGGCGGCGTGGGCCGACGAGGTGGTTGGCGCACGTGAGCCGATCCTGCAAGCGCGGCACAGTTTCGATATTTCCGTGCAGGAACTGGCCAGCGCCTTGATCAGCTTCGGCCAACAGAGCGGCGTGCAGGTCACCGTCGACCCGGCGTTGCTGGGCAAGCGTTATTCGCAAGCGATTGTCGGCGAGATGAGCACCGAGCAGGCCTTGCAGAAACTGCTGCGCGGCAGCGGTATCGGCTGGCGTTTTGAGCAAGGCGCGCTGGTGTTTCACCTGAGCGAGGTGCGCTTGATGGATGCACCGCTGGAGCTGCAAGGCACGGTGGTGCTCGGCGAGCCGGAAACCAACGGTTTTCAGGGCGAGACGGTGATCGGCCGTAAGGCGATCAAGGCGTTTCCCGGCGCCAACGGCGATATCACCACCCTGCTGCGCATGCACCCTAGCGTGCAGTTCAACAACACCCAGCAAAGCTCTAACTCCCCTGGCGAGATCGATCCTGCGGACGTGAGCATCAACGGTGCCAAGTTCTACCAGAACAACTTCATGATCGATGGCATCTCGATCAATAACGACCTGGACCCCGGCGAACACAATTACAACGCGATCCGCCAGTTCGATTCATCGCCCAGCCGTGCCCACGGCATTGCGCTGGATGCCGATCTGCTTGAAGAAGTGCGGGTCTACGACAGCAACGTGCCGGCCGAATACGGCGGTTTCAACGGTGGCGTGATCGACGCGATCACGCGCAAGCCGAGCCGTGAACTGCACGGCAAGCTGTCGGCCTCGATGACCCGTTCGGAGTGGACCCGTTACCACATCACCGAAGCCGACGAGAGTAATTTTGCCTACTCCACCGACGAGCAGTACCAGCCAGAATTCGACAAGACCACGGTGCGCGGCACTCTTGAGGGTCATGTTACCGAGGACTTCGGCGCCATCCTCAACTTCTCGCAAAAGCGCTCGACCATCGGCCTGAACGCCAACGACAACGGCTACAGCAGCGCCACCAGCGAAGGCAGCAAGGACCAGACCCGGCGTATCGACAACTACCTGGTCAAGACGTACTGGAACGTCAACGACCGGCTGACCCTCGATGCCTCGCTGACCTATGCACCGCAAGAGAACTATTACTTCGTGGGCAACCGGATCAACTCCGGTTTCACCACCGAGGGCGGCGGTACTCAAGGCAGCCTGAAAGCAGTATGGAGTGACGACAGCTTTACCTGGACCAACAAACTGGCGCTGACCGACCTGACCAGTTCCCGCGATGCCGAGTCTGACGACATCATCTTCTGGTATTACTCGGACGTGAAAAACTGGGGCAACCCCAGCAGCACGACTGCACGCAGCACCGAGGGCAGCTTTGGCGATCTGGAACAAAGCCAGCGCGGCGCCGCCTGGACCTCCAAGGTCGACTGGCAGCCGATCCGGTTTGCAGGACTTGAACACACCTTTACCGCAGGCCTTGAGCTGTCGCACCAGACTGCGACCTGGGAGCGGCTCAATGATGTAACCGCCGCCACCGGCATTACCCGGGACAACGGCACCCTGTGCGCCAACAACGATCCTTACTGTTCGATTGGCCGGCTGCTCAATGGCAATACCCGCCAATACGCCAACCGCGTCACCACCTACGCCGCCGGCAAGGTCGAGCTGACCGAGAACAAGTACGCGCTGTTCCTGCAGGACAAATTCTCCGTCGGCCCGGTCACCCTGCGCCCCGGTGTGCGCTTTGAAGGCGACGACTACATGGAGAAGAAGACCGTCGCGCCGCGCTTCTCCGGTGACTACGATATTTTCGGTGACCGCAGCAGCGTGGTGGTGTTTGGCGCCAACCGCTATTACGGCCGCAACCTGTACAAATATCGCCTGGCCGACGGGCGCAATGCGCTGCTGACCAGCTACACCCGCAACAGCCAGACCGGCGCCTGGACCGGCACCAACCAGCGCAGCCTGAGCAAGTTCTCGACCCTGGACATTCCTTACGACGACGAACTGACCCTGGGCCTGGAACAGCGCTGGCTGGACACTAACTTCAGCCTCAAGTACGTCTACCGCAACGGCCAGGACAAGATCAACCGGGCCTCGGCCAGGGTACAAAGCCTGGCCAGCGACAGTAACTACGCCACCGAGTACTTCACTTATACCAACGAGGGGTCGAGCAAGAGCGACAACGTGACCCTGAACATCACCCCGCTCCAGGAGTTCGAGTTCCAGGGCAGCAAGACCAGCCTGCAACTGGCCCTGAACTGGTCGCGCACCCGCGACGCCTATGGCAACTACGATGACGCCATCAACTCCGAGTTGCTGACCAATGAAAAGGTCATGTACGACGGCAGCCTGATCGACTACATCGACCTGCCGGCCAATAACTTCAACCGGCCGTGGACCGCGCGCCTGACCGCCATCACCGAAATTCCGGATTTGCACCTGACCGTCAGCAACTTCCTGCGTTATCGCGGCGCGTACGACCAGATCATCGACACCGGCGACGAAGTCACCGTCGATGGCCAGGCCTACAGCCTCTACGAAACCGCGCGGGTAAAAGCGGCGCCCACCTGGGACATGCGCGTCGACTGGGAACTGCCCACCGGCAAGGACCAGGCCGTGTTCATGGCCGTCGACATCACCAACGTGACCGACAAAGTCAACCCGATTGTCAGCAGCGGTTCCACCGCCAAGACCACCTATGAAGTCGGCCGCCAGTATTGGCTAGAGGTCGGCTACCGCTTCTGATTGCCACTCGGCGCAAGCCCTGCAACCGTAGAGAAAACCTGATGAACAAAACGATCGTGGGCCTGCTCGGCTCACTGTTGCTGGGCGCCTGCGCCCGGCTTCCCGAGAATCACCAGGCACAGACCTGGGACGCTCACGTGCAACGCGGCCAACTGACCAATGGCCTGGAATACCGTCTGGTGCGCGAAACCTCGCAACCGGGACGCATCGACCTGCGCCTGACCGTCAAGGCCGGCTCCGTGGATGAAAGCGACACACAGATTGGCGTGGCGCACATGGTCGAACACCTGAATTTCTACAGTCATGGCGGCGCACCGGACGATATCCGCCAGCGCATGAACCAGTGGGGCTGGGTGCAGGGCCGGCATTACAACGCGGTCACCACCTTTGACCGTACCCAATACCTGCTCAGCCCCACCGGCGGCGCGAAGCAGACCGAGCAGGCCTTGCAGGCGCTGTCGGTGTTGACGCTGGCGGCCGACTACAGCGGCGCCGACCTGGACAAGGAACGCGCGGTGGTCATCGAAGAATGGCGCGGCGGGCTGGGCGTGGCGCAGCGCATGAACGAGCAGCGCACCGCCGCGCAGCGCATCGGCTCGCGCTACCCGCAGCACCGCACCATCGGCAACGAACCGGCGATTCGCGCAGCGACCCTGAATGAACTCAAGGCCTACCAGCAACGTTGGTACGTGCCCAACAACATGGTGCTGACCATCGTCGGCGATATCGATCCGGCGACCTTGCCGGCCCGCATCGAGCAATGGTTTGGCAGCACCCAAGCCGCTGTACTGCCGGACAAGACATGGCGCGAGTTGCCGCTGGATAACCGGTTGAAAATTGTCGGCCTGCAAGACAGCCAGAGCGGCAGCAGCCAGGTCGCGGTGCTGTTTCGTCTGCACGAGCCGGCCAGCCGTGCCATGACTCAGGATGGGGTGCGCGAGCGCTTGATCGACCGCTTCACCCTGGCGCTGATGGTTGATCAGTTGCGCCGCCAGCCGCTTGAAACCGGCGTGCGCAGCCTTAGCGTGCAGAAGAACCAGATCGGCGAATACTCAAGCGTGCTGGGCGTCGCCGCCGGCGTGCAGGATCAGGCGCACGACGTGGCCCGGCGCCAGTTGCTGACCGAGATCGAACGCCTGCGCCGCTTCGGCCTGAACGCGGATGACCTGGAACACGAGAAACAGGGCATTCGCGAGATTGCGCAGAAAATGCTTGGCAAGGATGGCACTCGCACCTTCGAGCAGTGGGTCAACGACCTCAACGATGCCGTGATCCAGAACCGCTTGATGATGGACAAGCACAGCATCGCCCGCCAGCACCTGGCCGTGCTCGACAGCATCACGCTAAACGACATCAACCAGCGCCTGAAGCAGTGGACCGCCAGCCCCGACCAGGTGCTGCAACTGACCGCGCCAGGCGGGCAGACCTTGAGCCTGCCCACCCGCGAGCAGGTGCAAACCCAATGGGCACAGGTACGCAGCCTGCCGCTGCAAGCGCCGCAGCCTGTGGTTGCCAAGGCCGATGCAAAGGCCCTTGAAACCCCGGACGCCCTGCCTGATCTGCCGGCGGCCACGCAGGCCGGCAAAGTGCTGGATAAACGCAGCTTCGACAAAGAGCAGGTCGAGTATTGGCAACTGAGCAACGGCGACCGTCTGGTCTGGCTTAAAAAAGCCTTTGCCGTGCAGCCCGGCAGCAGTGAACTGGTCCTCAAAAGCCTGTCCAGTGCCGGCTTCAACAGCCCGCAATTGCCGGCCTGGCGCAGCCAGCTGGCCGCGCAACTGGCCGGCCAGCAAGCCCCGCAAGGCTGGACAATCGAACAACTGAAACGCTGGCGCCAGACGCAAGGCATTGGCCTGTCTCAGGAGCAGCAGCCCGACCAGCTGGAAGTGGCGGTCACAACGTTCGATAAAGGCAATCATCTGCCGGTGCCACAACGCCTGCAGGCCATGCTGCAAGCCTATCGCCTGAGCCAGGCGCCGCTGCAGATCGACACGCAAGCCTTCGACAGCATCCGGCAGGACCTGCAAACCACCCTGTCGCAGCGCAACGACAATGTGCGCAGCCAGCAACAAAAAGCGCTGAGCACCCTGCGCTTTGGCGCAACGCCGTGGCAAACGCCGACACCCGAACAGGTGCAGGCGCTGCGCAGCGAGCAACTGGTCAGTGACTGGCAGCGCTTGAGCCAGACGCCGGTCACCCATTACCTGATGGCCGATGTGCCGGCTGAACAATTACAGCCGCTGGTCGAGCAGGAGCTGGCCGGCATTCCGCGCGCCAGCGCCTTGCACAGCGAGGCCCTCAGGCAGCGCAGCGGCCAGCATGTGCAGACGCTGGAAATAGGCATCGAACCGCGCACCCAGTTGCAGGCCAACAGTTACCGCGACCAGCCATGGACGCCAGAAGATGCCGCGCGCATTTCGGCCCTGCAAGGCATAGCCCAGGCGGCGCTCAAGCAGCAACTGCGCGGCCAGGCTTCCGGGGTTTACTCGCTGACGTTCGAAACCACGCTTGACCCGCGCAGCCAGCGCATCGACAGCAAGTTGCAGTTCTACACCGACCCTGCACGCGCCGATGAACTGTGGAAACTGGCGCGCACCACCCTCGCCCGCTTGCCGCAAACAGTGGATCAAGCGGCAGTGATCAAGGCCCGCAAGCAACTGCTGCAACAGGAACGGCTGAACCGCGACAACCCGCAAACCCAACTGCGCCGCCTGATGCTCAGCGACCAGCGCTGGGGCGACCCGCGCTACCTCAGCCAGCAAGTGCAACTGCCCGAGGCCATTACCCAGGCCGAACTCAAGCGCCTGGCCGGGCTGTTGTTCAATGACCGCAACCTGACCCTGCAACGCCTGCAGCCTGCGCCACACAGCGAAACGGCGGCCAGACCATGAAGACCCTCAGGACCTTCTATGCCCTGGCCCGCCCGTATTGGCTGGACCGCCGCCAGTGGCTGTCGTGGGTGCTGTTGCTCAGCGTGATCGGCATGGGTTTGCTGGTGGTGCAGATCAACGTGTGGATCAACGCCTGGAGCAAGACCTTCTACGACACCCTGGGCGAGTTCAACACCCAGGCGCTGTACGGCCTGATGCTGCAATACAGCCTGTACGTCGGCTTTTACGTGGTGGTCGTGGTCTATCTGGACTGGCTGCGCAAGGCGCTTGTGTTGCGCTGGCGCCGGGCGATGACCCACAGCATGCTCGATGCCTGGCTGGCCGGTCAGGCTTACTACCGTCTGGGGCTGACCGGCGAGCCGGATAACCCCGACCAGCGCATCGCCGAAGACATCGAAATGGTGGTCAACCGCAGCATCGAGTTGCTGGCGTCATTGATCATCAACCTGGCTCAGGTCGGCGCCTTTGTCATGGTGCTCTGGAACCTGTCCGGGGTCTTGACGTTCGAGCTGTTCGGTCAGGACTGGGTGATTCACGGGTATCTGGTGTGGATCGCCGTTGCCTATAGCGTGCTGGGCACCGCCTTTACCCATTACCTGGGACATCCGTTGCACACGCTCAATTATGAGCAACAGAAAGTCGAAGGCGACTTTCGCGCCAGCCTGCTGCGCAAGCGCGACCATGCCGAGCAGATCGCCCTGTATCAAGGCGAGGCGGTAGAAAAACGCCAGTTGCACCAAAGCTTCGAAGGCATCGCCCACAACTGGTGGCAACTGATGAACCGGGTGCGCACGTTGCAGTTCTTCACCCAGGGCTTTGACCGCGTCAGCCGCATCATTCCGGTGTTCGCAGCCCTGCCGGCGTATCTGGCCAAGACCGTCACGCTGGGCGGCCTGATGCAGATTCGCAGTGCGTTCAGTGCGGTGCAGGGTTCGCTGAGCTGGCTGATCGACGTGTACCCGCGCTTGATGATGCTCAGCGCCGCAATCGAGCGGCTCGGGCAGTTTCAACAGGCCATCGCCACCACCCGCTGCCAGGTGTGCGAGTGCCCGCGCGGCTCGGTGTTGCGCCTGGACAACCTGCAAGTGCAGTTGCCCAACGGCAAGCCGCTGCTGAAAAACCTCAACCTGATCGCCACGCCCGGCCAGTGGCTGCGCATCGAAGGCCGCAGCGGGCTGGGCAAATCGACCTTGCTGCGCACCCTGCAAGGCTTGTGGCCGTGGTATCACGGCTGCTGGCAATTGCCGGGCGGCAGCAGCCTGTTGATTCCGCAACAGCCTTATCTGCCCAACCTGCCGCTGCGCCAGTTACTGGCCTACCCGGCCAGCGTCTGCCCGCCGGACGAGCGCCTGAGCGAAGCATTGCAACAGGTGGGTCTCGGCCACCTGGCGGGTCGCCTGGAGGCGCAATGCGAGTGGGCCCGCGAATTGTCGGGCGGTGAGCAACAGCGCCTGGGCATTGCCCGCGTCTTGTTGTATGCGCCGCAAACGTTGTACCTGGACGAAGCCACCAACCAGCTGGATGAGCCAAGCGCCTGCCAGTTGTTGACGACGGTGCGCCAGGCACTGCCCAACACGCTGGTGGTCGGCATTACCCACCAGCCCGGTGTGGCGCGGCTGTTTTCACGGACGCTGGATCTGGAGGGCGGGCAGCGACTTCGAGGTATGACATCTTCGTGAAAATATCTCGGCCTTTTGCCTCTTTATCGACTCCGGCATGCTGAAAAACGCAGAAAACCTATAAAATTCATCACACAACCTATTGACACGGGCCGCTGCACAGACGAATAATCGCCACCAAGTTGTATGACAACATATAAATAAAGCCCTAATAATTACAAAATCAGCAGGCCGTCATGACCATTATCCGCACCCGTGTCACGCGACTACCCGATCCTGTCCACGCCCTTCCGGGCGAAGAAAGACTCCCCGCGTATACGCAGCGCATCGGCTGAACCCCGAGCGCAGCACTTTCTTTTTTGGAGCAGTCGGGTGGCCAAGGGCACCCGTCGCAGCGTTCAGTAGTGGCGACTCTGTTCGGCTTGCTGTTGCTCATTTTCTTCATCAATCGGCACCGGCGCGTGAGGATTTCCCCATCGACATGGAACACCCTTCTCCCGCCTCGGGCCGTCGCTCCAACCTGACCCGGCAACTGGTCGCCGAGCTCTCGCGCAAAATTCGCGAGGGCGAGATCAGGAGCGGTGAAAAACTGCCGACCGAGCTGGCCATCAGTCGTGATAACGGCGTCAGCCGCACCGTGGTGCGCGAGGCCATGTCGCGTTTGCAGGCCGAAGGTCTGGTCGAGACCCGCCACGGCATCGGCACCTTTGTCGTCGATGCCTCGCAACCGCGCAGTGTCACCGCCGAGCAGCCACACCTCGGCAGCCGCCAGGACGCTGTCGCCATACTGGAACTGCGCCTGAGTGTGGAGCCGGAGGCCGCCGCCCTCGCCGCCCGGCGCCGCACTCCGGAACAACTTGAAGCCATTGCCCAGGCCCTGCACCGGTTGCAGGTGTGTGCCCGCCAGGGCGGCGACACGCTGCAGGCCGACTATGAGTTTCACCGCCAGATCGCCCTGTGCACCACCAACAGTTTTTTCACCGACGTGATGAATCAGTTGGGCAGCAGCATCCTGCCGCGCATCGGCACCGGCTTCGGCACTCAACCGGTGCTGGCCGATGCCCAGGACCCGGATGCCCAGAGCCGCGAGCAGGAGCAGATCTTCACCGCCATCCGCCATCAGGACAGCGACACGGCCCGCGCGGCGATGCGTCTGCATTTGATCAATTGCCTGCAACGGCTGGCGACAAACAATTAGCGACTTGCTGGTTGATCGTTTACCATGCCGCCCGTCGGTTTCCGAGAGGAACTAACAGGGAATTCGCAGGCCGTGCCCGCACGCGCCAACAACGAAACTGCCCCCGCAACTGTAGGCATCGAGCCGCTCCATTGAGGTCACTGGGTCAACCCGGGAAGGCCGGAGCAAGGCGTAGACGTGCCAGTCAGGAGACCTGCCGACACACACTTTTACTGACCGGCGGGGTGTCCGGGAAGGACATCCGCGCACGCCTGTCGGCCGTGTGTCTTGCTGCCTCCTGCCGGTCGGGAAGCGGCCGCGATGTATTTCCTGCCTGTACACTGCGCCCCGCTTTTGTACGAATGGAGATCGCCTTTCATGTCACTGCCCCGCCTGGCCACCCTGTTTGCTGCTCTGGGCTTTTCCGGCCTGAGCCTCGCCGCGCCCACTCAGTACCCGTTGACCCTGGAAAACTGCGGCATGCCGCTGACCTTCGCCAAGGCACCGGACAAGGCAGTGACCATCGGCCAGGCCGGCACCGAGATGTTCTATGAGCTGGGCCTGGGCGAGCGCCTGGCTGGCACGTCGTTGTGGTTCAACAATGTGCAGCCGCGCTTCAAGGAACAGAACGACAAGGTCGAGCGCCTGGCCGACAACGACCCAAGCTTTGAGGCGGTGATCGGCAAGCGTCCGGGGCTGGTGGCCGTGCAACTGGAATGGATGGTCGGCAAACAGGGCGTGGTCGGCACCCGCGAGCAGTTTCATGACCTGAAGATTCCGACCTACATCATGCCGTCCGACTGTGAAGGCAAGGACAACCTGGTCGGCGCCGACGGCACGCGCCTGGAGCCGTTTCGCATCGACACCATCTACAAGAGTGTCGAGCAACTGGCGCAGATCTTCGATGTTCAGGATCGCGGCGAGCAGGTGGTCAGCGAGCTGAAGGCACGGCTGGCCAAGGCTCTGGCCAACGTTGACCGCAACAAGGCCAAGGATGTGTCGGCGGTGTTCTGGTTCTCCAGCGCCGACCTTGATATCGACCCGTACGTGGCCGGCCGCAAGGGCATCCCGGACTTCATGCTCAACAGCCTGGGCATGCGCAATATCGTCGAGTCCGATGAAGAGTGGCCGACCGTTGGCTGGGAAACCATCGCCAAGGCCAACCCGAGCATTCTGGTGATCGCACGCATGGACCGTCGCCGCTTCCCGGCTGACGACTACACCCGAAAACTGGAATTTCTCAAGTCGGACCCGGTGACGCGCAACATGGACGCGGTGAAAAACGACCGCATCGTCATCATCGATGCCGACGCCATGCAGGCCAGCCTGCGCATGTTCACCGGCATCGAAGAACTGGCCGACGCCGCTGACCGGTTCAACAAATCCAAATGAAAATCCAGGTCGTGCTGGGCCATGTGCTGTGGGTGAGCGTCGTGCTGGTGCTGGCGGTGATCGCCGGCGCCGCCATCGGCGAAACCCGCATCAGCATGGAAGTGGTCTGGCAGATCCTGGCCAATAAACTGTGGAGCGCCGGTTACCCGGTCGACCCTATCGATGAAGGCATCATCTGGAATTACCGCCTGACCCGCGCCATCGTCGCTGCCGCCTGTGGCGCCGGCCTGGCGCTGTCGGGCGTGGTGTTGCAGTCGCTGCTGCGCAACCCGCTGGCCGAGCCTTACCTGCTGGGAATTTCGGCCGGCGCCTCGACCGGCGCGGTGCTGGTGGCGTTGCTGGGCCTGGGAGCCGGGGCGATTTCGTTATCGGCCGGCGCGTTTGTCGGCGCCATGGCGGCATTCGCGATGGTCACCCTGCTCGCCCGTTCTTCCCAGGGTTCCAGCGCCGCCGGGCACATCATTCTGGCGGGCATTGCCGGCTCGCAGTTGTTCAATGCCCTGACCTCGTTTTTGATCACCAAGTCGGCCAGTTCCGAACAGGCGCGCGGCATCATGTTCTGGCTGCTCGGCAACCTCAGCGGGGTGCGCTGGCATTCGGTATGGCTGGCGGTGCCGGTGGTGCTGGCCGGCCTGCTGGTGTGCATGTGGCATCGGCGGGCGCTGGATGCGTTCATGTTCGGCAGCGATTCGGCCGCCTCGCTGGGCATTCCGGTGCGCCGTGTGCAGGTGCTGCTGATTACCTGCGCGGCGTTGATTACGGCGGTGATGGTGTCGATTGTCGGCTCCATCGGTTTTGTCGGCCTGGTGATTCCGCATGCGGTGCGCATGCTGGTCGGCGTGCGCCACGCGCGACTGGTGCCGGTCAGCGCATTGTGCGGCGCGCTGTTTCTGATTGCCGCCGATGTGCTGTCGCGCACGCTGATCAAGGGCCAGACCCTGCCGGTCGGGGTCATCACCGCGCTGATCGGCGCGCCGGTGTTTGCGCTGATCCTGATCCGGGGGAAAAGCCCGCGATGAATGCCTTCTCCCACCTGGTCGACACCGCAGCGCCGAGCTGCACCGCATTGAGCTGCACCGGCCTGACCCACATCATCAAGGGCCAGGCGCTGTTGCAGGATGTCAGCCTGAGCGTGGTTCCCGGTGAAACGCTGGGCATCGTCGGCCCCAACGGCTCGGGCAAATCCACGCTGCTCAAGCTGCTGTCGGGCATTCAGACGCCCAGCGCTGGCAGCGTACATCTGGCCGGCCAGCCGCTGGCGCAGATGAAGCGCCGCGACGTGGCCCGCCTGCTGGCAGTGGTCGAACAACAGGCCGAGACCAGCGACAGCATCACCGTGCGCGACGCAGTGGAACTGGGCCGTACACCGTGGCTGTCGGCCCTGACGCCATGGAGCGGCGCGGACGACGACATCGTCCGTCAGGCACTCGAAGACGTCGGCCTGCTGCACCTGCGCGAACGCCACTGGCAAACCCTGTCAGGCGGCGAGCGCCAGCGCGCGCACATCGCCCGCGCCCTGGCGCAACGGCCGCAGATTCTGCTGCTGGATGAACCGACCAACCACCTGGATATCCAGCATCAACTGAGCATTCTCGGGCTGGTCAAGGCCTTGCCGGTGACCACGGTGATTGCCCTGCACGACCTCAATCAGGCGCTGGAATGCGACCGCCTGGCGATGCTGCACGGCGGACGCCTGATCGCCCTCGGCCTGCCCCATGAGGTGCTCACCCCCGAACGCCTGCACAGCGCCTTTGCGGTGCAGGGCCACTGGCTGACCGACCCGTTCGACGGCACACGGATACTGCGTTTGCGCTCCCTCTAACCTAACCAACGGAAAACTCTGGATATGCGTATTTCTTCCACGCTGGCTTCGCTCGCCCTGCTGCTTTGCAGCCAGGCCATGGCCGAGGTTCACGAAGTCAAAATGCTCAACCGTGGCGAGGCCGGCAGCATGGTCTACGAGCCGGACTTTCTGCGTGTCGCGCCCGGCGATACGGTGAAGTTCATCGCCACCCACAGCACCCACAACGCCGCGACGATTCCGGGCCTGCTGCCCGACGGCGCGGTGGCCTTCAAAGGCAAGATCAACGAGCAGATCGAGGTGCAGCTCGACACCCCGGGCGTGTACGGCATCCAGTGCATTCCGCACCTGGCGATGGGCATGGTCATGCTGATCCAGGTCGGGGAGCCGACGGCGGCACCGGTGATTCCAGCGGCCCTGCCGCAACGCGCCAGCGAGCGCCTGAACGCTATCGTCGCCCGGCAATGGCCTGCGCAATAACCTGATGTCTTGTAGCGTGTAGAAGGAACTACGACATGTCGATGTTCAAACGCATGACGCCGTGGGTGCTGCTGGCCGCCCACACGCCTTATGCCAATGCCGATTCGGCCCAGGCACAAGCCAATGGCTTTATCGAAGACAGCACCTGGAATGTGCTTAACCGTAGCGTCTATGACCGTCGCGACTACCGCCATGGCAGCCTCAATGGCGCGGCTCGCAATGCATATAAACCGCGTGCGCAACGCAGCGACCTGGCCGAAGAATGGGCGTACGGGCTGATGGGCAGTTTTCAGTCCGGCTTCACCCAAGGCCTGATCGGCGTCGGTATCGATGCCCACGCCTACCATGGCCAGCAACTGGACAGCGGCGGCGGCCGGGCCGGCAAGGCACGGCTGCTCGCGCTGGACAACGACGGCCATCCGCAGGACGCCTACAGCCGTGGCGGTGCGGCGGTCAAACTGCGCGCTTCGAACACGGTCTTGAGCCTTGGCGAGCAGCGGGTCAAGACCCCGGTATTCAGCTCATCGGACAGCCGCCTGCTACCGGAAACCGCCACCGGCATCTTTCTCGGCAGCCAGGAAATCAAGGATCTGAAGCTGGTCGCCGGGCACTTCACCGAAAGCACCGACCGCAATGCCTCAAGCCACAATCGCGGGCTGGTGGTCAACTACTCCAATGGCACAAAAGGCGACAGCGTCGACCTCGCCGGCGCGGTCTACAGCGGCCTGCCCAACCTGAGCGCCAGCCTCTATACCTCGCGCTACGAAGACACCTGGAACCAGCACTATCTGGGCGGCACCTTCAGCCATGCACTGGGCGATAACCAGTCGCTGGCACTGGAACTCAATCTGTATCGCACCACGGATCAAGGCAAGGCGCTGTCCGGGCAAATCGACAACACCACCTGGAGCCTGATGAGCCGCTACGCCGTCGGCGCCCACACCCTGAGCCTGGGTTATCAGCGCGTGCACGGCGACACGCCGTTCGACTATGTCACTCGCGGTGCGATCTTTATCGGCAACGCCGTGCAACTGTCGGACTTCAACGCCCCCGAAGAACGCTCGTGGCAACTGCGCTACGATCTGGCCATGGCTCCATTCGGCATTCCCGGCCTGAACTTCAGCGCCGCTTATTTGCGCGGCAGCCATATCGACGGCAGCGGCGTCGACCCCAGCGGCGGCTATGCGTATCTGGGCTATGGCCAGGGCGGTAAACATTGGGAACGCGATCTGGAGGCGCGTTATGTGCTGCAAGGTGGACCGGCCAAAGGCCTGGCACTGTCAGTGCGACATAACGTGCATCGCGGCAATGGCGCACAGGCCGAACTGGACAGCGATCAGGTGCGGTTGGCGGTGGAGTATCCGCTGGGTGGGCGGTTGTAAAATGCCACTCCTCAATGCGACCGCGAACGCCTGGCGCCTGCACGCTGCAGGGTCATGCTCGGCGTTTCGTCGAACAGTTTGCGGTACTCGCTGGAAAACCGGCCCAAGTGGCTGAAACCCCACTCCATGGCGATCATCGAGATATTGCGCATGCCGCTACCTTCGAGGATTTCCTGGCGTACGGCGCTCAGGCGGTATTTCTTCAGGTAGGCCATGGGCGACATTTCGATGTACTTGCGAAAGCCTTCGAACAGCTTGAAGCGCGAGACGCCGCTGGCGACTTCGATGTCTTCGATGCACAGTTCTTCGCGGGCGTGGCGGTGGATGTAGTCCCTGGCGCGCACCAGATAGTGCGGCATGCGGGTGCCCAGCGTGTCGCGCAGCGCGTCGGAATAGTTGTTGGGCTGGGCCAGGATCAGGCCCTTGACCAGCGCGCTTTCCAGGTCGCGGTTGAACAGCAACTGGCCGTACAGCTCGCCGGATTCCATTTCTTCGATGAAGTGCTTGGCCATCCGCCACCAGGATGCGGTCGCGCCCTGCACCGCGTCCATGCCGGCGTCGAAACGCAAGGGCTCGCTGATCGGGCGCTGCAGCATGTCTTCGAGGGATTTGTTCATGGCGGCGCGGCTGATTACTACCTGTAATTTGCGGCAGTTGCCGGCGATGCTCAGTTCCTGGCTTTCATTGGGGGCGACGATCACGCCTTGCTCGGGGTTGGAGAGCAAGCGTTTGCCAGCCTTGTGCAGTTCCTGTTCGCCGCACAGCGGCAGGCTGACGCTGTAGCTGTTGAAGCTGTCGAGATCGTCGATGCCCACGGTGACGTCGGTGCCGTATTCGATGATGCCCAACGTGGTCGACATCGACTTGAGCACATTGGCGCTGTGGCGAAACTGGATACGGCCCGGGCTGCTGGCCTTGAGCAGGTGCGGGCCACAGATATGCGACATCCACGAGCAGGCGCCGGCCAGATCGAAATGATCGGCGTGGATATCACGCAGGTGAGACTCAGGATTCAGGCTCATCACGGCACTCTTCAAGGCGGTTTCACGGCTGTTTGGGTACGCGCTCTGCGGCGCATCTGCCTGAGCACAATGCAAGCGGCAGGCCACGCAGGGCCTGCTGAAACAAACCCGCACTTATCGGATAGCAATCGCGCACATTGTGGATAGCGCCGTCAAAACGCCCTGAAAACCGGCTGTTTCAGGCGCACGCAATGCCCTTTGATAGAGCAGGCATGCGCCCGCCTGTGGCCCGTATTGAGGCCCGTATTGAGTAGTACCGACCCAGGCGTGTTACCTGAAGGGGCAATGCCCGGCCTGTCAAAGACCGAGCAGTTGCCGTGCCGCCTGATACAGCGGTGTGCCGGGCTCACCCAATTGCAGCACCACATCAAAATGATTTCTGCCCGGCGCCTCGACAAAGCGTCCGGGCAATCCCTCGACGCACCAGGCGTCCAGATACGCCTGCGACTGGCGGGCAAACTCCTCGGTTTCCAGCGCCCCGTAGCTGACCACCAGCGGCGTGCTGTGCGCCGGCAGACGAAACAGCGGGCTGTTGCGCCGCGCCGAGGTCTCATCGAGGTGCATCCAGGCATTGATGTGCGTGGCCAGCAAGGGCTGTAAATCAAACAGCCCGCTGATCGGCAAGGCGCCATGCAGCACCGAATCGGGCACGCCGTACTGCGCCTGCCAGCCACCGGCCAGCAACATGCCCACCAGGTGCCCGCCCGCCGAGCTGCCGCTGGCGACGATGCGCGCAGGATCGCCACCGAACCCGGCGATATGCGCGTGTACCCAGGCCAGGGCACGACGGGTCTGGTCGACGATATGGTCAAGGGTTACCGCTGGCGCCAGGTCGTAATCGATGACCACCACACAGGCGCCTGCTGCGGTCAGCGCCGGCGCCATGAAGGCCGAATCGGCCTTGGACAACGCCCGCCAGTAACCACCGTGGATGAACAGCAGCACCGGCGCGTCGGCGCCTGGGGCGGGAAAGATATCCAGCCGCTCGCCGACGCCCGGGCCGTAGGCCACGTTCTTGAACACCTTGAGGCTGGCGTGCGCGGCATCGCTCAGGTCGCGGTACTGGCGCGGGTACTGCTCGTAGCTGGTCACGCTGGCACGGGCGTTGTATTGCAGGTCGTAGTATTCATCAAGGGCAATGGCATTGAGAGGAAGGGTCATGACGGTCTCCGCAGGATGTCTGTCGATTAGGCCGCAGTTGCCCTGCACGGGAAATCCGCTGGGTAGTGGATGATTATCCGGATAATCAGGGCGCCACAAGATGTTGATAATCACTCGCATCTTTCGGCCATTTGCAGCGATCCACGCCCATCTGACGGGCAAAGCGTGCGGCGCGCGGCCAGTACCACTACAATGCGCGCTTTGCCCTGCGCCGGATCTCGCTCGTCATGTCCCTACCCAAGCATCACCTCGAATTGCTCAGCCCTGCCCGCGACGTCAGCATTGCCCGCGAGGCCATTCTGCATGGCGCCGACGCCGTGTACATCGGCGGACCGAGCTTTGGCGCGCGACACAACGCCAGTAACGAGGTCAGCGAGATCGCAGAGCTGGTGAAGTTCGCCCGTCGCTACCATGCGCGGATCTTCACCACCATCAACACCATCCTCCACGACGACGAGCTGGAGCCGGCGCGCAAGCTGATCCACCAGCTTTATGATGCCGGTGTCGATGCCTTGATCGTCCAGGACCTCGGGGTCATGGAGCTGGACATTCCGCCCATCGAACTGCATGCCAGCACCCAGACCGACATTCGTACCCTGGCGCGGGCACAATTTCTCGATCAGGCCGGTTTCTCGCAACTGGTCCTGGCGCGCGAGCTGAACCTGCAACAGATCCGCGAAATCGCCGACGGTACCGATGCCGCTGTCGAATTCTTCATTCACGGCGCGTTGTGCGTGGCGTTTTCCGGGCAGTGCAATATCTCCCACGCCCACACCGGCCGCAGCGCCAACCGTGGCGACTGCTCGCAGGCCTGCCGCCTGCCGTACACGCTCAAGGATGATCAGGGCCGCGTCGTTGCCTTCGAGAAGCACTTGCTGTCGATGAAGGACAACAACCAGAGCGCCAACCTGCGCGCGCTGGTCGAAGCCGGCGTGCGCTCATTCAAGATCGAGGGCCGCTACAAGGATGTGAGCTATGTGAAGAACATCACCGCTTACTACCGCCAGCGCCTGGACGAAATCCTCAACGACCGCCCGGACCTGGCCCGCGCCTCCAGCGGCCACACCGCGCACTTCTTCGTGCCGGACCCGGAGAAAACCTTCCACCGCGGCAGCACCGATTATTTCGTTTCCGATCGCAAGATCGACATCGGCGCCTTCGACACCCCGACCTTCACCGGCTTGCCGGTCGGCAGCATCGAGAAGCTCAACAAACGCGACCTGATCGCCGTGACCCATGAGCCGCTGTCCAACGGCGATGGCCTCAACGTGCTGATCAAGCGTGAAGTGGTCGGCTTTCGCGCCAACATTGCCGAGCTCAAGGGCGAGTTCGAAGAAGACGGCGAGAAGCGCTGGCGCTACCGTGTCGAGCCTAACGAGATGCCGGCTGCACTGGCCAGCCTGCGCCCCAACCAACCGTTGAGCCGCAACCTGGACCATAACTGGCAACAGGCACTGACCCGCACGTCGGCCGAGCGCCGCATCGGCATCCAGTGGAAAGCCGTGCTGCGCGAAGAGCGCCTGAACCTCAGCGCCACCAGCGAAGAAGGCATCAGCGTCACGGTTGCGCTCGACGGCCCGTTCGGCGCGGCCAACAAGCCCGAGCAGGCGCTGGAGCAACTGCGCGACCTGCTGACGCAACTGGGCACCACGATCTACCACGCCCAGGATGTGAAGCTCGACGCACCGCAGGCGTTCTTCATTCCCAACTCGCAGCTCAAGGCCCTGCGCCGCGAAGCCATTGAGGCGCTGGAAAGCGCACGCATCGCAGCGCACCCGCGTGGCGGGCGCAAAGCCGAAACCACCCCGCCGCCGGTGTACCCCGAGTCGCACCTGTCGTTCCTGGCCAACGTGTATAACCAGAAGGCCCGCGATTTCTACCATCGCCACGGCGTGCAGTTGATCGACGCCGCCTACGAGGCGCATGAAGAAGCCGGTGACGTGCCGGTGATGATCACCAAGCACTGCCTGCGTTTCTCGTTCAACCTGTGCCCGAAACAGGCCAAGGGCGTGACCGGCGTGCGCACCAAGGTCGCACCGATGCAACTGGTACACGGTGACGAAGTGCTGACCCTGACCTTTGACTGCAAACCGTGCGAGATGCACGTGGTCGGCAAGATGAAGGGCCATATCCTCGACCTGCCGCTGCCGGGCAGCCACAAGGCCGGCATCGTCGGGCATATCAGCCCGGAAGATCTGCTCAAGACCGTGAAGCGCCAGGCACCGCACTGATTTGCGGTTCAGGCCAACCCGCGAATCTCCGCTTCCAGGTTCTCCCGCGCGCGCTGTTCCCAGCGCGCCTTGCCCGGTTCTGTGGTGAAAATCTCCGGGCGTTCGAGGAATTTCTTCAGTACTGCGGCGCGTCCGGGTCGGTACAGCGCATCGGGAAAGTGCCCGTATTCGCGGCGCACCGCCTCGGTGTAGGCCTGATACGCAGGCGCCGCTGCCGCCAGAATCGACAGGTCGATATCCACCAGCAGACGTTGATCGCTGGTAGCGCTCGGCTGGCGGTGATCGGTGGCCATGATCAACGCGTGTACCGGCTGGCAATACTGATCAAGCCCGACTGACGCCAGCACCTCGACCGCCAGATCGGCACTGCGTGCCTCGTTGTCCTGGCGGGTCGGGTCGTAGATCGCATCGTGGTACCAGATGGCCAGTTCCACCGTCAGCGGCGAGGCCGCCAGATCGCGCAGCCCGTCGAACGTGTGCAGACAGGCGAGGATATGCGTGGCGTTGTGGTAAGCACGGCCGGGTTCGGCATACAGGCTGCGCAGTTGTTCGAAGCGCGCAGGCTCAGGTTGCGCGCCCAGGTCAGCCCATAGTTGCTTCCAGCGTTGTCTGTCCAGCTCAGTGTTGCTCATGCAGCACGTGCTCCATATGGGTGGTCTGCCACACCGGGTCGCTCTCGATATCCACGGTCACGAAACCGTGCTTTTCCCAGAAACCAATGGCGCCCGGCAGAAACGGGTGGGTGTGCAGGTACAGCACTTCGACAGCGTTGAGCTGTGCATGCTCACGCAAGGCCTGAAAAAGCCGGCTGGCCAGGCCTGCGTTGCGCCAGGCCGGATCGACGAACAGGCGGACGATTTCCACGGTCTTGCGGCCTTGATAATCGAGCTGCGCGAAACGGTGATCGTAAGGCAGGTAGCCGACGGCGGCGACGATCTGCTGGTTGTCGCGGGCGATCAGAAAATGGCCGTCGGCACTGTTGAGGTACACCTGTTCAAAAGCCGCCAGATCGGCGGGCAGAGCGTCTGGATCGAGCATCGGGAATATCTGCGCGCGGGCACGCAGCACAAAGTCGAGGATGGCGGCGGTGTCGCTGGCGCGGGCGGGATGAATCGGCGGCGTCGAGGCAGGCATGGGCTGTTTTCGTCGGCAAAAAACGCATGGTAAACCATCGGCTCATGCACAGATTTACAGCCTTGCGGGCTTTATCGCACCAATTGAAGGCAGTTTCTCTCGCCCGCCGGCTTGGCACTTTCAGGATCAAACGCCCGGTTTATGGGGCTTGAAGCGACATGGCACGGGCTCTGCATTGTTTGTAGCGAAACAGGTGCATCCGGCAACGTCGCCCCGATGACACCCTATAACCAGAACAGGCAAAGGCGCCTGGAACCGAAAGGTTCCGGGCGCCTTTTTTTTGCTTCAAAAAAACCTGATTGGCCTAGGCCGGGACTTGCTATGAACTCCACAGTCTTCCCTCATAACGATGTAAAAACGCTGATCGTCGTCGGTAACGGCATGGTCGGCCATCATTGCGTCGAGCAGTTGATTGCGGGCGGTGCACTTGAGCGCTACCGCATCCACGTGTTCGGCGAGGAAGCGCAACGGGCCTATGACCGCGTGCACCTGTCGGAATACTTCAGCGGCCGCGATGCCGAATCCCTGGCCATGAGCGAAGCGGCGCTGTACGAGCAAGCCGGCCTTACCCTGCATCTGGGCGTGCCGGTGCTGGAGATCGACCGCAGCCGCCGCGAAGTGATCACCGCCCACGGCAGCTTTGCCTACGACAAGCTGGTGCTGGCCACCGGTTCCTACCCGTTCGTGCCGCCGATCGAGGGCGCCGAGGGCGATTCAAAACTGGTGTACCGCACCCTGAGCGACCTGGACACCATCCGCGCTGCCGCCAGCAAGGCCAAACGCGGCGTGGTGGTCGGCGGTGGCCTGTTGGGCCTTGAGGCGGCCAACGCCCTGAAATCGCTGGGCCTTGAAGCCCATGTGGTGGAATTCGCGCCACGGCTGATGCCGGTGCAGCTCGACGAACTGGGCGGCGCCGCGCTCAAGGCGCGTATCGAGGCGCTGGGCGTGGGCGTGCATTTGTCGCGCGCCACGCAGTCGATCAGTGCCGGCAGCGAGTACCGCTACCGCATGAACTTTGCCGGCGAAGAATTCCTTGAGACCGACCTGATCGTGTTCTCCGCCGGCATCCGGCCGCAGGATGCCCTGGCTCGCCAGTGCGACCTGGAACTGGGCCCGCGCGGCGGGGTAAATATCAACGAGCATTGCCAGACCAGCGATGCCGATATTTTCGCCATCGGTGAGTGCGCGGCCTGGAACGGCAGCGTGTTCGGCCTGGTTGCGCCGGGTTACCAGATGGCCCGCAGCGTCGCCGCGCAGTTGTGCGAGCAGGACGCCGAGTCGTTCTTCGGTGCCGACATGTCGACCAAGCTCAAGCTGCTCGGCGTCGACGTCGGCTCCATCGGCGACGCCCACGGCGCACTGGCCGGCGCGGTCAGCTACCGCTACATCGACGAAGCCAGCGCCAGCTACCGCCGCCTTGTGGTCTCCGCCGATGGCAAGCAGGTGCTCGGCGCCGTGCTGGTCGGCGACAACAGCTACTACGACACCCTGCTGCAATACGCCCAGAACGGCATCGCCCTGCCCGCCGACCCGGCCAGCCTGATCCTGCCGCACAGCGACGGCGCGCCAGCGCTGGGTGCCGATGCCCTGCCCGCCACGGCGACCATTTGCTCGTGCCATAACGTCAGCAAGGGCTCGATCTGCGCGGCCATCGACGGCGGTTGCACGGACCTGGCCGGCATCAAATCCTGCACCAAGGCGGCCACCGGTTGCGGCGGTTGCGCGGCGTTGCTCAAGCAGGTGTTCGAGCACGAGCTGATCGCCCGCGGCGTCAGCGTCGACAAGAGCCTGTGCGAACACTTTGCCTACACCCGCCAAGAGCTGTACTCCATCGTGCGGGTCGAGAATATCGAAAGCTTCGAAGAGCTTTTGCACCACCACGGCAAGGGTGATCACGGCTGCGATATCTGCAAGCCGGTGGTCGGCTCGATCCTGGCGTCGTGCTGGAACCGGCCGATCACCGACCCGTTGCTGATTCCGCTGCAAGACACCAACGACACCTTCATGGCCAACATGCAGAAGAACGGCACCTACTCGGTGGTGCCGCGTATTCCGGGCGGTGAAGTGACGCCTGACGGCTTGATCGCGATTGGCGCGGTGGCCAAGAAATATGACCTGTACACCAAGATCACCGGCGGCCAGCGCATCGACCTGTTCGGCGCGCAACTGCACGAACTGCCAGACATCTGGAGCGAACTGATCGCCGCCGGCTTCGAGACCGGGCACGCCTACGGCAAATCCACGCGCACCGTTAAATCCTGCGTGGGCAGCACCTGGTGCCGGTATGGCGTGCAGGACAGCGTGGCCATGGCCTTGCGCATCGAGGACCGTTACAAGGGCCTGCGTTCGCCGCACAAACTCAAGTTCGCGGTCAGCGGCTGCACCCGCGAATGCGCCGAGGCGCAGAGCAAGGACGTCGGCATTATCGCCACCGAGAACGGCTGGAACCTGTACGTGTCGGGCAACGGCGGCATGCGCCCACGCCACGCCGAACTGTTCGCCACCGACCTGGATGACGAAACGCTGATCCGCTACATCGACCGCTTCCTGATGCTCTACATCCGCACCGCCGACAAGCTGCAACGTACCTCGGTGTGGCGCGAGTCGCTCGAAGGCGGGCTGGACTACCTGAAGGCGGTGATCATCGACGACAGCCTCGGCCTGGCCGCAGAGCTTGAATCGCAGATGCAACTGGTGGTCGACCGTTACGAATGCGAATGGGCCAACGCCCTCAAGGACCCGGAAAAGCTCAAGCGTTTCCGGACCTTCGTCAACGACAAGCGCCAGGACCCGGACGTGCATTTCGTTCGCGAACGCGAACAGCGTCGCCCGGCCCGCGCCGATGAACTCAACCTTATTCCGCTGTTCAAGGAGGTGGTGTGATGAGCCAGACCCACGTAGCGTTCGCCGAACAACCCCAAGCCGCTGCTGCCCCGCAACAATGGCAAACCCTGTGCGAGCGGCATGACCTGGTCGCCAACTCGGGTGTGGTGGCCTGGTTCAACGACCGGCAAGTGGCGCTGTTCTATCTGCCGGGCAACGAGCAGTCACTGTATGCCGTGGCCAACCGCGACCCGAAATCGGGCGCCAACGTCATCGGCCGCGGACTGCTGGGCAAGCTCGGTGGCGACCTGGTGATTGCCTCGCCGCTGTACAAGCAGCATTTTCGCTTGCACGACGGCAGTTGCCTGGAATACCCCGAGCAGAAGCTGGACGTGTGGCCGGTGCGCTTGAATGGTGACTGGGTCGAAATCGCGGCGTAGGCCTACGCCGATCTCGGCGGGGGGCGATTCCGGGAAGATGTAACTGCTCGTTACCCACTAAGGTTGCATTAAGGTTGGTTTCGCACAGTGGCGCCCCCTCTTATGCCGAGAGTGTTTTATGCGCTCTGCTTTGCTGATCTGCGGCTTGCTCGCGGTGTTTTTCGCCGCGTGGCAAAGCCATCCGCCCCATACCCTGGCGCCGTTTGTCCAGGCCAGCCAGCCCACCGATAAAACTGCGGCGACCGCGCAATACAGCAGCCGGTTTGTGTCCTCGCAGCTCAACGACTTCGTGCACTCATCCTCGGTGACGGCCTTGCCGGGCGGTGATCTGATGGCGGTGTGGTTCGCCGGCTCCCGCGAAGGCGCCGCCGATGTGCAGGTGCGCAGCGCACGGTATGACGCGCGCAGTGGCGAGTGGGGTGCCGAACAGGTGCTGGCCACACGCGAAAGCACACGCGACGGCACCCGGCGTCATATCCGCAAACTGGGCAACCCGGTGATCGCCCTGGCGCCGGACCAACGCTTGTGGATGTTTTATGTCTCGGTGTCGGTCGGCGGCTGGGCCACCAGCGCTATCAACGTGATGGTCTCCGATGACCTCGGGGCGAACTGGTCGGCGCCGTGGCAACTGGTGACTTCGCCGTTCTTCAACATCAGCACCCTGGTACGCGCCGCGCCGGTGTTTCATGCCGACGGCTCGATAGGCTTGCCGGTGTATCACGAGTTCATGGGCAAGTTTGCCGAGTACCTGTACTTGAGCGCCGACGGGGCGGTGATCGACAAATTCCGCATCAGCCGAGGCAAGCACTCGCTGCAACCGACCATCGTGCCGCTTGATGGCAAGCACGCCATTGCCATGCTGCGCTATGCCGGCGACACCCACCACCGGGTACTCGCCAGCCGTACCGAGGACGCGGGACAGACCTGGAGCGAGCCGTGGCCGCTGGAGCCGTCCAACCCCAATTCATCCCTGGCGGCGGTGGCCACCGAAGGCGATGGCTTGCTGGTTGCCCTTAATGACCTGCAAGACGGGCGCTTCAAGCTCAGCCTGTACGGCACTGACACCGGCCTGAGCCAGTGGCGCGCCGTGACGCAACTGGATGCATCGCCCGATCCGCTGGGCCAGCCGTTTTCCCCCGAGGCCTACAAGACCCTCATCGGCGAAGGCTTTCGCGCCTCCAGCGGCGCCCGGCGCCTGCCACTGGAACAGCGCTTTCTCAGCAGCCTCGATTATCGGGTGTGCAAACCGCGCGGCTGCGACTTCGAATACGAGTACCCGTATTTCAGCCGTAGCCCGGACGGCATGTACCACCTGGTGTACTCGTGGAATAACACCTTTATCAAACATGTCAGCTTCAACGAAGCCTGGCTGTCGGAGCGCCTCTGATGTTCGCCCTGTGGCAAGCCCATTTGAGTTTTGTACTGCTGGGGTTTACAGCGCTTTGCGCCCTGCGCTGCACGGCACCCTGGCGTCCATGGTTGCTGCCATTGCTGGTGGTGGTGAGTTTTATCCCGATCAACGAACTGCCGCTGGCCGCCTATGTGCGCAGCGTGACCGATGATCTGGCGATCAGCACGCTGGTGCTGCTGGCCTGGGTGGGGCTATGCCGGCTGGGCGTGCTGCAACCGGTCGAGGCTCGCCAGTATGCAAGCCTGGCGCTGCTGTTCGGTGCGTTGAGCCTGATTCTGTATCCCGCAACCCTGGGCCTGACGTACCTGGACCCGTACCGCTGGGGATTCAACCCTCGCCCCATGATTGTGCTGATCGGCGCGGTGGCGCTGCTGATGCTGCTACTGCGCAACACACTGGCGGCGTGGATGCTGGCGGCCGGCACTCTGGCCTTCGCCCTGCGGCTTAAAGCTTCGGAAAACTATTGGGATTACCTGCTGGACCCACTGTTGGCAGGGTACTGCCTGGTGAGCGGATTGCGGTTGATGCTCGGCGCCGCCTGGCGTCCTCTTTTGAAATGGCACAGAGGTCAATGATGGGTGCGTTGCAATCACGCCGCCTGCGCTACGGCGTGGGCGCGATCGGGATGGTCTGGCTGTTGCTCGCCAGCTTGCGGCTGGTGTTTGTGCTGGGGTTTTCCGGCGTTGATCTGCGCACGCCTGACCTGTGGCAAACCGTGGGCATTGGCCTGCGTTTCGACTTGCGCCTGACGCTGCTGATTCTGCTGCCACTGGCCGTAATCGCCTGGCTGCCACGCTGGAACCTGGTGACAGTGCCGGCGCTGCGCTGGCTGGCACGCGGCTATTTGTTTCTGGCTCTGGCCGGGATCGGGCTGGTGTACATCATCGACTTCGGCCACTACGCCTACCTGGGCGTACGCATCAACGCCACGGTGCTGCGTTATCTGCAAGACGCGCAGATTTCCCGCGACATGGTCTGGGAAACTTACCCGGTGCTATGGATCACGTTGAGCTGGCTGGCAGCGTCGATGCTCTGGACCTGCGCACTGGCTCGCCTTGAGCGCACGACCCTGGATCGCCCGCCTCAGGCAATCGGCACGCTGGCACTGACCTGCACCGCAGCGATCGCTGTTGTCGCGGTGCTGCTTGCGTTGCTAGGGCGCGTCGCCAATCTCAACCTGGAAAACCCGGTGCCGCTGCGCTGGAGCGATGCGTTCTTTTCCGGCAATAGCCAGGTGGCTGCCACAGGCCTCAACCCCGTGCTGTTCTTATACGACACGCTCAAGGTGGGCCAGTCGCAATTCGATGAAGCACAGGTGCGCAAGTATTACCCGCAAGTAGCGCATTACCTGGGGGTGAAACCGCCAGACGCAGACGCACTCGGCTTCGTGCGCGAGCAAGCGATACAACCTTACCGGCTGGCTACGGATCGCCCGCTGAATGTGATTTTCGTGATGCTCGAATCCCTCGGCACCAGCGCCGTCGGCGCCTATGGCAACCCGCTCAACCCCACGCCGAACCTGGACGCACTGGCCAAGCAGAGCTGGTTCTTCAAACACTTCTATGTGCCGGTCACCGGTACGGCAAAAACCGTGTGGGCCAGCATTACCGGCGTGCCCGACGTGACTCGTCAGGAAACCGCCACGCGCAACCCGTTGATCACCCGCCAGCACAGCCTGATCAATGCCTTCGAGGGCTACAAGAAGCTCTACATGATCGGCGGCAACGCCGGCTGGGCCAACATCAACGCCCTGATCCGTCAGAGCATCGATGGCGTGCAGCTCTACGATGAAAGCCACTGGCGCTCGCCACGGGTCGACGTTTGGGGCATCAGCGACCTGGACCTGTTCAAGGAAAGTGACCAACTGCTGCGCGCCTTGCCCAGGGACCAACCGTTCTTCGCCTACCTGCAAACCTCAGGTAACCATCGACCGTTCACCATCCCCAGGCACAACGACGGTTTCAAAGTCAGTGACCTGTCGCTCGAAGAGGTCCAGGCCGCCGGCTCACGCAGCGTCGAGCAGTACAACGCCGTGCGCCTGCTGGACTACAACATCGGTCGCTTGATGGAAATTGCCAAGGCAGGCGGCTACTACGACAACAGCATTTTTGTGTTTTTCGGCGACCACAACACCCGCATCAGCCAGATCCTGCATATGGCGCCGGCCTTCGAACAGCTGGGCCTGGAAAGCAATAATGTGCCGTTACTGATCCATGCACCCGGTCTGCAACCGCGGGTGATCGAAGAGGCCGTCGGCCTGGCCGACCTGTTGCCCACCGTCGCCGGCATGGCCGGCATTGCGTTCAGCAACGGCGGCATGGGCCGCGATATCCAGCAACCGGCGCCGGAAGGCGAGCGTGTCGTGCCGCTGGTCTTGCAGGAAGGTACTTTTCCGCTCATCGGCGGCGTTACCCGGCACTTTCTACTGCAAATGCAGCACGACGGCAGTTCGCCGACCCTGCACGATCTCGCCTCGCCCACCCCGCGGGACGACGTTGCCCGGCAGCATCCCGAGGAATTCAGCCGCTTGCAGGCGCTGACCCGTGGGCTGCATGAAAGCGCGCGCCTGATGCTGTATCGCAATGTCCGCCAGGACGTGGGCCTATAACTCTTGAGCCAGCACCACGCGCAACCCGGGTTGCGCGTCTTCGAGCAGCAGGCGGTAGCCGTGGGTTCTGGCCACCGCCGCGACGATGGCCAGCCCCAGTCCCGAGCCACTGGCCCTGGGTTCTTGCCGGCCTCGGGCAAAACGCTCCAGCACCGCCTGGCATTGGTCGTGCGCGATGCCGGGGCCGTTGTCCTGCACCTCGATACGGGTGCTTTGCCCGGCATGGCGCAGGCGTATCTGGATGCAGCCGCCTGACGGGGTGAATTTCACCGCGTTATCGAGCAGGTTCATCATCGCTTCGGCCAGCAGTTCACGGTCGGCCAGCAGCGGCGGCGCCTGTTCGATGTGCAGTTCAAGCGCGATGCCGGCCTCCTCGGCCACCGGCTGATAATCCTCGAACAACTGCGCAAGCAATGCGCCCGGCGCCAGCGTGGTCATGCACGCGCGGCGCGCCCGGCTGTCGATTTCGGCGACCCGTTGCAGGGCGCGAAAACGGCTCAGCAGGACATCGGCGGCCTCAAGGGATTTTTCCAGTCGCTGCCGGAGCGTGTCGTCGGGCGCCCGCTCCCAGTCCATCAAGGTGCGATGCAGCTGGGCGCGCAGTTTGTTCAGCGGCGTGCGCAGGTCATGGGCCACGTTGTCCTCGACGCTTTTCACCTCATCAAGCAAGCGCCCTACTTCACCGACCATGCGGTTGACCAGCGAAGACAACACATCCAGTTCATCGCCACGCCGGCTGACCGGCAAGCGCTGGCTGAAGTCGCCCTCGGCAATGCGCTGGCTGGCGAGTTGCACATTACGCACGCGGCGCAACGGGCCTGCGCCAAGCAGCAGCGCCAGCAACAGCCCGGCCAGCAGAATCAGGCAGGCGCTCCAGCCCAGCGAACGCAGCAGAATATCGCGCAGGCTGGCCAGGGTCCGCGCCTCGTAACCGACCACCAGAATCTGGCCATTGCCCAGACGCCGGGCGATGATCTTGGCGCCTTCGGCAAAGCGCGAGTCCGTCCACGGGTGCGGCTGGCCATCCAGCGCCATGCCTTCAGGCAACTCCTGCACCTGCCCGTAAAGCGGCTGGCCCTGAGCATCGAACAGGCCGTAACTGACCACGCCACGCAAGTCGCTCTGTTGCAGGCGCTCGATCTCGGCCGGCAGCGCTTCGGGGGCCGGGTACAATAACTGGCGCATTTCGCCGAGTACGATCTTGTCGCTCTGGCGCGACATATAGCCGGCAACCTGCCAGTAAATCAGGCCCACCAGCGTCATCGCGCCCAGCGACAACACCACGGCGTAGGTCAGGGTCAGGCGAAAGGCGGTGGTACGCGACAGCCGGGCGCGCACTCAACTGGCCTCGCCGCAGGCCAGCACATAGCCCGAACCGCGCAATGCGCTGACCGCCACCTGGCAACCCACCGCATCGAGCTTGCGGCGCAGGCGGGTCAGGTGCACGTCGATCAGTTTGGTGCCGGGGTCGAAGTGATAGCCCCACACCGACTCGAAGATCAGCGCGCGGGTGACCACGGCCTCGGCGTTGCGCATCAGAAACTCCAGCAGGCGGAACTCGGTGGCCGACAGGCCGACGCGCTGGTCCTTGCATAGCAACTCGCGGCTGAGCAGGTCCAGGCTCAGGTCGCCGACCTGCAACAGGGTTTCACGCTCGGGAGTCTCGGCATGCCGGCGCAGCAGCACCTCGATGCGGGTGGCCATTTCTTCGGACACGAACGGCTTGACCAGGTAATCGTCGCCGCCGGCGCGCAGGCCGCGAATGCGGTCGTCGACATCGGTCAGCGCGCTGATCATCAACACCGGCGTGCGAATGCCGGAACGGCGCAGGCGGGTAATCAGTTCCAGACCGTCAAGGCCCGGCAGCATGCGGTCCAGGGTAATGGCGTCGAAGCCGCCGTTGAGCGCCCGGTGCAGGCCCTTGATGCCATCGCTGGCGCACTCCACGGCAAACCCCACCCGGCTCAGTTCCGAGGCGATTTCCTGGGCCGTGTCGTGGTCGTCTTCGATGCACAAGACTCTTCGCATGGCGATTTCCTGTTGGGTTCAAGCCGGTCATGGTAACAAGCGCGGCCGCCGTAGACGCAAAACAGTGCCAGGCGCGCGTCGCAAAGTTAAATATTTGTAACCGTGCGACGGTGGTCCCTGGGCCGGAACCTGCAAAGTCGCGTGATATAACTAGCCCGACGCGAAACCAAGCCTCCGCCTGCGCGGTCGGAGTGCACTCACCAATAAATCGCGGCTTTCATACCATTAGATGGGTTTATGCCCGCCTGCCGTAAATGCCCGCCATCGATAAGCCACAAGGATCGATGGACGACCGGGCCATACCAATCAGGGGAATCATCGATGAATGCAACACAATGGAGCGCCATCGCGCTGGCCGTTTCGGCAGGACTGAGCCAGCTGGCGCAGGCCGAAACCATCGAAGACCAGGCCGAGGCCAAAGGCTTTGTCGAAGGCAGCAGCCTGTCTGTGCTGGCGCGCAACCAGTACTTCAATCGTGACCGTCAGGACGGCGCCAGCGATAACCGCGACTGGACCCAGGGCTTCATCGGTACATTCAGCTCGGGCTTCACCGAAGGCACTGTCGGTGTCGGCGTAGACGCCTTCGGCCACTTCGGCATCAAGCTCGACGCCCAGGAAGGCGACAGTGGCACCGGTAACCTGCAGCGTGACAGCGATGGCAAGGCACAAGACAGCTTCGGCAGCGCCGGTGCCGCACTCAAGCTGCGCCTGTCCAAGACCCAATTGCGCTACGGCAACATGCAGCCACTCGCGCCGGTGTTTGCCGTGGGCGGCACCCGCCTGCTACCGCAGACCGCCACCGGCTTCGACCTCAAGAGCAGCGAGATCGAAGGCCTGGACCTGGAAGCCGGCCGCTTCACCAGCACCAACAGCAACGTGACCACCAACCAGGATCACGAGATCTACGCGCTGTACGCCAACGTCACTGCACGGCGCGCAACCTATGCCGGCGGCGTTTACCAGATCACCCCGAACTGGACCGCCAGCCTGTACGGCTCGCAGTTCGAGGATGTCTGGAACCAGTACTACGCCAACACCAACTATGTGCTGGCCCTGAGCGACGATCAGTCGCTGACCTTCGATGCCAACCTGTACCGCACGCTGGACGAAGGCCAGTCCAAGGCCGGCTCGATCAACAACACCACCGCCTCGCTGTCGGCCACCTATGCGTTCCTGGCCGCCCACTCGATCACCCTGTCGGTGCAGAAAGTCCATGGCGATACGCCGTTCGACTATCTGGGCGTGGGCAACAACGGCAACGGCGAAGGCGGCGACTCGGTGTTCCTGGCCAACTCGGTGCAGTGGTCGGACTTCAACGGCCCGAACGAGAAATCCTTCGGCATCCGTTACAACATCGACATGACCACCTATGGCGTACCCGGCCTGAGCTTCATGGCCCGCCACCTGCGCGGCTACGACGTCGACGGCAGCAAGGTCTCGGCCGACAGCGCCTACGCAGGCCTGTATGGCGAAGACGGCAAGCACAACGAAACCGACATCGAAGCCAAGTACGTGGTCCAGACCGGCCCGGCCAAGGACCTGTCGTTCCGTATCCGCCAGGCCTTCCACCGCGCCAACACCGACCAGGGCGAGGGCGACCTGTCCGAATTCCGCCTGATCGTCGACTACCCGATCACCGTACTTTAACCCCCCCGTAGGAGCGCGCTCGCCCGCGACCGAGTGCGCCAGCGCTCGCAAAATGTCGGAAACGCTGAAAATTTACGACTGCTAACGCAGCCGGTCGCGGGCGAGCGCGCTCCTACAGAGCCGGTAGCAGGCATTACTGTATACCCATACAGATAAAACTTGATCTACAAGGCCGGCGTAAAGCATCCTGTCGGCCTCGACCGCCTTGAAGAATGATCCCGGCCATGCGCCTGTATCTCTGCGAAAAACCTTCCCAAGCCAAAGACATCGCCGCCGTGCTGGGTGCAACCCGGCGTGGCGATGGCTGCTGGGTCGGGCCTTCGGCCACGGTGACCTGGTGCATTGGCCACCTGCTCGAAACCGCGCCGCCGGATGCCTACGACGCCCGTTATAAACGCTGGGTGCTGCAAGACCTGCCCATCGTGCCGGGTACCTGGAAGATGCAGGTCAAGCCCAAGACCGCCAGCCAGTACAAGGCCGTCAAGCGCCTGCTGGGTGAAGCCGGTGAGCTGGTGATTGCCACCGACGCCGACCGCGAAGGCGAGATGATTGCCCGTGAGCTGGTCGAACATTGCCGCTATCGCGGGCCGATCCAGCGCCTGTGGCTGTCGGCACTCGACGACGCTTCGATTCGCAAGGCACTGGCGGCGCTCAAGCCCGGCGCCGAAACCTTCAGCCTCTATCATTCAGCGCTGGGCCGCTCACGCGCCGACTGGCTGATCGGCATGAACATGAGCCGGCTGTTCACCCTGCTCGGTCGCCAGTCCGGCTATCAGGGTGTGTTGCCGGTGGGCCGGGTGCAAACCCCGACGTTGCGCCTGGTGGTGGACCGCGACCGCAGCATCGCCGACTTTGTGCCGGTGCCGTACTGGACCATCGAGGTCGGCCTGCGCCATGACGGGCAGAACTTCACCGCCCACTGGCGCGCACCAGCCGATGCCTGCGACGAGCAGGATCGCTGCCTGAACCAGCCACTGGCGCAACAGGCGGCCAACGACATGCAGCAGGTCGGCACGGCCACGGCGGTCGCGGTGCGCACCGAGCGGATGCGTGAAGCCGCGCCCCTGCCCTTCGACCTCGGCACGCTGCAGGAAATCTGCTCGAAGAAGCTGGGCCTCGGCGCTCAGGAAACCCTGGACACCGCCCAGGCGCTGTACGAAACCCACAAGCTGATCACCTACCCGCGCAGCGATTGCGGCTATCTGCCCAACAGCCAGCATGGCGAAGCCCGCGGCATTATCGCCGCCCTGCTCCAGGCTGACCCGAGCCTGCAAGCCCTGCACGGGCATCTGGACCCGCAACGCCGCTCGCGGGCCTGGAACGACGGCAAGATCACCGCTCACCACGGCATCATTCCCACCGCCGCCGCGCATAACCTGTCGCGCCTGAGCGGCAAGCTGCGTGCGGTGTACACCCTGATTCGCGCCCGCTACCTGGCGCAGTTTCTGCCCAACCACGAATACGACCGCACCCAGGCCGATTTCGATTGCGCCGGCCACGCCCTGCGCGCGGTCGGTAAACGCATTGTCGAAACCGGCTGGAAACGCGCCCTGCCAGAAGCGCTGGCGCCGGCCAAAGGCAAAGAGGCCGCGCCGCCGCAAGACCTGCCGGCGCTGCACAAAGGTTGCGTGTGCCCGATCACGGGCCTGCAACTCAAGGACCTGTGGACCCAGCCGCCCAAGCCCTACACCGAAGGCGACCTGATCAAGGCGATGAAAAACGTTGCCCGGCTGGTGCAGGACCCGTTGCTCAAGCAGAAGCTCAAGGACACCACCGGCATCGGCACCGAAGCCACTCGCGCCGGCATCGTTCAGGGCCTGCTCGATCGCGGTTATCTGGCCAAGCACGGCAAGGCGCTGGCGGCCACCGCGGCGGCCTTCAGCCTGATCGACGCGGTGCCGCGCGCCATTGCCGATCCCGGCACCACGGCCATCTGGGAACAGGCGCTGGACATGGTGCAAAGCGGTGAAATGAGCCTGGAAGAGTTCGTCGCCAAGCAGGCGGCATGGATGAGCAAACAGGTCGAGCGCTGCCAGGGCCTGCGCCTGAACCTGCAAGGCATGCCGGCGCCCGCTGGCGGCACACCGTGGAAAAAGTCGCGCAAGGGCACGGCCAAGCGCAAGCCGGCCTCGACATCGGCCCGCACTGCCAAGGCCCCAACCGCAACGGCCGGAAAAACCACCAAGACGCGGCGCGCCCCACGCAAACCGCCGGCCTGACACGCCCAGCCTCGATCACTCGCGAAAGCTGTCCGCGCTCAGGCCAAAGCGCTGCAGCTTGTTGTACAGCCCGCCCCGCGAGACGCCCAGGCGCTGGGCGGTCAGGCGCATGTTGCCGCCGGTGTCACGCAGCGCCTGGATGATTGCGTTCATCTGCTGGCCTTCCAGATCCAGCGTCGCACCGGGCAACGGCCCATGGGCGGTGATTACACGGCGCGGCCCTGGCAGCAGTTCCAGCGGCAGGTCACCCGGCTGAATCTGCTCGTGCAGGGCCAGGTTGGTCGCGCGTTCCAGAATGTTTTCCAGCTCACGAACATTGCCAGGCCAGGCATGCGCCTCAAGCATTTCCAGCGCTGCCGGGGCGATGTCGCGCACATCCTTGCGCAGCGACTGGGCGACGCGGGCCAGAAAGTGCCGGGCCAGCAGCGCAATGTCGTCGCGGCGCATGCGCAGCGGCGGCACCGTGAGGTTAAGCACATTAAGCCGGTAATACAGGTCCTCGCGAAAGGCGCCATCGGCCACCGCCTGGCTCAGGTTGCGGTGGGTCGCGGCAATGATGCGCACATCGACACGCTGGGATTTCTTCGCCCCGACCCGGGTCACCTCGCCTTCCTGAAGCACGCGCAACAGGCTGACCTGCGCGTCGAAGGCCATGTCGCCGATTTCATCGAGAAAGATGGTGCCGCCGTCGGCCAGTTCAAACTTGCCCGCCGAGCCGCCGCGTGCGGCACCGGTGAACGCACCTTCGACATGCCCGAACAATTCGCTTTGCACCAGCTCGCGCGGAATGGCCCCGCAATTGACCGCCACGAATGGCCCATGGCTGCGCGGGCTGGCACTGTGAATCGCCTGCGCGAACAGCTCCTTGCCGGTGCCGCTCTCGCCCAGAATCAGAGTGGTCGAGTCGCTGCGGCTGGCGATGCGCGCCAGACGCATGGCGTCCTGCATCACTTGCGAGCGCCCTTGGATGCTGTCGAAGGTGTAGCGGGCGCGGCTGCCGATCAAGCGTTGGGTGATCTCGCGGATGCGCCGGTTTTCACGCAGCGAAACAATCTGCCCGCCTTGCGCCAGTTGGCACACCGAGACCAGACAGGCCAGCGAGCTGCCATCCGCCAGTTGAAAGGTGCAATCCAGGTCGCGCAGCCCGTCCGGGTCGCGCAGCAGCCGCTCGTAACCGGGCTCGCTGCGGCCCAGTTGCCGGAACGGTGAGCCCAGCAATGCCTCGTCGACCTTGAATAATTGCCGGGCGTAGCGGTTGAGCGCCTTGATCCGGCCTTGGCCGTCGAGCACCACCAGGCCTTCGTTGAGCACTTCCAGTACCGTGCGCTGCTCGCTCAGCAGCGCTTGCAGCGACAGCTGCCGCGACACCGCTTCGGCGGCGGCCTGCACGGTGCCCAGGGTATGAAAATGAAACCAGCCGGGCTCTGCCGTCAGGGTCAGGATCGCCCGGGTCAGGCCCTGGCTGTCGCGGATCGGCGCGGCGGCGCAATGCATGCGCCGGTCACGCAGGCCACTGGCGAAATTTTCTTCGGCCAGCACATAGACCAGCCGGTCTTCATTCAGCGCCAGCCCGGTGCAGTTGGTGCCTTGCAACGACTCCAGCAGGCGGCTGCCGACCGGGGTGATGTCCAGTCCGCAAAAGTGCAGGGTCGTGCCGTGCGCGTCAGTGAGGTTGATATGCCCGCGCGGGTTGTAGGCCAGCAAACCCTGCATGACCTGCGCTGCCGTGCTGATCAGCTCATGGTGCGCCTGCAGGGTCGCGGCCAGGTGTTCAGTGCTGACGAAGCGATAGCCGCCACCCTGCGGATCAATGCCGGCCTCGACGCAGCGCAGCCAGGAAGCCCAGATCAGCGGACGCACCGAGGCTGGACGCTCGCGCAGGCCTGCCTGGCAGGCTTGCCAGGCGTGTTGCAACGCAGGAATCGGACCCTCGCTCAAGGCGCCGGCGCCCAGTGAGGTCATGTAATCGAGGTCCTGGGCATCGAGCGTCATCAGCGGAAATTCGGTCATGCCAACCAGCCTTTCAATGTCTATTTTTTATACATGTCATTGTAGACATGTCATCCAGACAAACACTCTCAGTCTGTTTAATTAATTAAATATCGTTAAATATCAACAACTTGAAAAATGGCACACGCCTTGCTCCTGCTTATACGCGGCCTGAATTTCGAGGCCCGCCACTCACAATAAAAAAGGAGCTACACCATGAACACGCAAAAGACTCTGCGCCTAGGCCTGATCGGTGCCGGCCGCATGGGCAGCTTTCATGCCCTGACCGCTGCCCGCCATATTCCCGGTGCCGTTCTGGCGGCGATTGCCGACCCGACACCTGGCCAGGCGGCAAAACTGGCCGCCCAGCTGGGCGTGGACAAGGTCTATACCGACCCGCAGCAACTGATCCTCGATCCCGAGATCGATGGCGTATTGATCGCCTCGCCGGCCCGTACCCACGCCGAACTGGTGATCAGCGCGGCCGGTGCCGGCAAGGGCATCTTTTGCGAGAAACCGATGGCCATCAACCTCGAAGAAGCCGATCGCGCCATCGACGCCGCGCAGCAGGCGGGGGTGGTGTTGCAGGTCGGCTTCAACCGTCGCTTCGCTGCCAGCTTTCATCAGGCGCACCAGGACGTGGTGGCCGGGCGGATCGGCACGCCACAGCTGTTGCGCTCGCTGACCCGCGACCCGGCCTTGAATAACCCGGCCGCCTCGCCGCAGTGGGTGATCTTTCTGGAAACCCTGATTCACGATTTCGACACCCTCAACTACCTCAACCCCGGCGCGCGGGCGGTGGAGGTCAGTGTCATGGCCGATGCGCTGATCGCACCGCAATTCAAGGACAAGGGCTTGCTCGACACCGCGCTGGTGAGCATTCGTTACGACAACGGCGCACTGGCCAGTGCCGAGGCCAGCTTTCAGGCGGTGTATGGCTACGATGTGCGCGGCGAGGTGTTCGGCAGCGCCGGCATGCTGAGCATGGGCGACATCCATCACTCAGACCTGCGCCGCTACACCGCCGAGGGCAGCAGCGCCGACACCCTGCGCCTGGACACCGACCTGCTGCGCGATGCCTACATTGCCGAACTCAATCACTTTGCCGATTGCCTGCGCAGCGGCAACACGCCAAAGGCCACCGGCGTTGATGCCCGCGCCGCGCTGGTGATCGCCCGGGCCTGTATCGAGTCGTTCCAGCAAGGCCAGCCGGTACGCCTGCAAGGAGAGCGCGCATGAGCCATTGCCCGTTCAAACTGGCGGTCAGCGCAGAAATGCTGTTTCTCGACCTGCCGCTCGTAGAGCGGGTCCGGCGTATCCATGCGCTGGGCCTGAGCGTCGAGATCTGGAACTGGACCACCAAGGACATCGCAGCCCTCGCCGCCACCGGCGCGGACTTTACCTCGATGACCGGCTATATCGCCGGCAACCTCACCGAGCCCGAGGGCATTGCCAGCCTGCTGGACAGCGCCCGCGAGTCGCTGCACATCGCCGGGCAGCTCAACTGCCCGAGCCTGAACCTGCACGGCACCGGGCTGGACGGCAAAGGCCTGCCGGTGCGCCCCGTAGAGATCGTGACCGGACGCATGTGGCTCAGCGCCTGCAAAACCCTGGAAAAGATTGCCCGCCTTGGCGAAGAGGCCGGCAAGGTGTTTTTGCTGGAAAACCTCAACACCGCCGTCGACCATCCCGGCACGCCTTTCGCCCGCGCCGAGGACACCCTGGCGCTGATCGAGGCGGTCGGCAGCCCGCACCTGAAACTCAACCTGGACCTGTATCACGCACAGATCGGCGAAGGTAACCTGATCGAGCTGATCCAGCGTGCCGGCAGCGCCATCGGCGAAATCCAGGTGGCCGATGTGCCGGGCCGCAAGGAGCCTGGCACGGGCGAGATTCACTATCCGGCCATTGCCCGTGCGTTGCATGAGCAGGGTTATCGCGGCGTGATCGGCCTCGAAGGCTGGGCCTCGGGCGACTCGCTGCTGGCCATCGAGCGCTTTCGCAACGCGTTTACCCTTGAGTGACAAGGACCACGCGGCGTTCGCGCCGCCGTTTTGATGCCCATAACAACCATAACAACAACAGGAAAACATCATGCGCCTCAGCCGACTGCTTGGTTTCACCGCCGCCACCCTGGCTGGCTGCCTGACCCTCACCACCGCTGCCCTGGCCGACTACCGTATCGGCGTCAGCATCGCGCGGGTCGACGATAACTTCATGACCTATGTGCGCAACGGCCTCAACGACGCGGCGAAAAAGGCCGGCGTGACGTTGCAGGTCGAAGATGCCCAGGGCGATGTGGTACGCCAGCTCAATCAGGTTCAGGGCTTTCTGAGCCAGAAGGTCGACGCGATCATCGTCCTGCCGGGGGGCGCCCCCCCCCCCCCCCCCCCCCTCCCCCCCGGGGGGGGGGGGCCCCCCCGCCACCCCGCTGGTCTATGTCAACCGTCGCCCGGACCAGGCCGTGCTGCCCAAGGGCATCGTTGCCGTGGCCTCTCGCGATGAAGAGGCCGGTCAATTGCAGATGCGTTATCTGGCCGAGAAGATGGGCGGCAAGGGCAACCTGGCGATCATCATGGGCGACCTGGCGCAAAACGCCACGCAGGGCCGTACCGAGGGTGTGAAGCAGGTGCTCAAGGATTATCCGGGCATCAAAATCGTCGAGCAGCAAAGCGCCGAATGGCAACGCAGCCGAAGCATGGATTTGACCAGCAACTGGATTCTGGCTGGTTCACAGATCGACGCCATCGTCGCCAACAACGACGAAATGGCCATCGGCGCGGCCATGGCCTTGCAGCAGTCCGGCAAGGCCAAAGGCAGCGTGCCGGTGGTCGGTATCGACGGCCTGCCCGATGGCCTGGCCGCGATCAAGCGCGGTCAACTGGCCGCCTCGGTGTTTCAGGACCCGACCGCGCAAGCCAGCGGCGCCATGCAGGCGGCGCTGAAGATGATCAAGGGCGAGCCGGTGGACAGCGATGTATGGGTGCCTTACCAGCTCATCACCCCTGAACAGGTGCCGACGTTCGAACAGCATTTCAAGTAAGTGCCCGACAGTGGCGGCCAATTATTCATGGCACACTGGCCGCCCTTTTTGATACCTGACAGCCCCGCCATGTCCATGACCAAGCGCGAACAGGCGCACCTTGACCGCCGCCTGATCCAGACCCTGACCGAAGCCTGCGAAAGCGCCAAGGCCGAAATACAAGGTTTCGAGTGGCTGACCCACCGCGTCGACTACGCCAGATTAGCCGCCAGCCTGCGGGTCATCTGGGTGTTCGATAGCGAAGCCAGCCGGCTGGCGGCGCTGGCAGCCGGCCAGGGGCAGCGAATGGTCGACTTTACCGCCATGGCCCTGGCCGAGGCCGGCCTGCGGCTTGCCGCCGTGGACCAGCACGTGGTCTTCGACAGCGAAGAAGCCGCGCGTTACACCAGATAACGCTTGAACCACGCCAGCGTCCGCTCCCACGCCAATGTCGCCGCCGCTTCGTCGTAACGCGGGGTGGAGTCGTTGTGGAAGCCGTGGTTGGCGCCTTTGTAGATATACGCCTCGTAGGTGGTGCCCGCCGCCTTGAGCGCTTGCTCATACGCGGGCCAGCCTTCGTTGATGCGCGTATCGAGTTCGCCGTAGTGAATCTGCACCGGCGCCTTGATGCGCGGCACATCTTCAGCCTTGGCCTGGCGACCATAGAACGACACCGCCGCGCCCAGTTCCGGGTAGGCCACGGCGGCGGCATTGGCCACACCGCCGCCGTAGCAGAATCCGGTGATGCCGACCTTGCCGGTCGTGGCGTCATGCGCCATCAGCCATTCCAGCGCTGCAAAGAAATCGTTGAGGAGTTTCTCCGGATTGACCTGCTGTTGCAGCTCGCGGCCCTTGTCGTCGTTACCCGGATAACCACCGACCGAACTCAGCCCGTCCGGGGCCAGGGCGATAAAACCGGCCTTGGCCACGCGCCGGGCGACATCCTCGATGTACGGGTTCAGGCCACGGTTTTCATGAACCACCACCACACCCGGCAATTTGCCGCTGGCCTTGGCCGGGCGCACCAGGTAACCGCGCACCTGGCCATGGCCTTTGGGCGATGGGTAGGTCACGTATTCGGCAACGATGTCCGGGTCGGTGAACGCCACCTGCTCGGCCAGGGCATAGTCGGGGCTCAGCGCCGCCAGCACGGCGGTGGCGGTCAGCCCGCCAAGGGTGAATTTCGCCGCGCGGTCGATGAATTCACGGCGATTGATCTGGCCATGGGCGTAGAAGTCGTAGAGTTCCAGCAGCTCGGGGGCGAAGTCTTTGGCGGTGAGACGTTCCATCAATGCGCATCCTGTCGGGTCGGTGGGGTCGTATGGGGTCGTGTGGGGTCTTGCGGAGTGTTACCGCATTGAAACATAGCCTACCGCCCGGCAAAACACGCCTGTGCCGCAAAGACAAATGGCGCCTCGACCGGCAGCGTGGTGTAGCGCCGGATCATCTGCCGGTACTGCGCATCCGGGTCCAGGTCCGCCAGGGCTTCGGGCCAGATCGCCTTGGCCAGGTAGTGCAGGCCGACGACATTGAACACGCTGTTATAGAACTGATGATGCAGGCCCGCGATACAGGCATCGGGGCCTGCCGCCACCGATGAAAAGCCGCGCCGCGCCATCAACTGTTGCATGTGCTGGATAATCGGCTGCGGCGCGGCGTCATAGCCGAAGCCGATGGCCGCCACGCCGTTGCGCAGGCGCTGGGTGCCGGTCATCAGGTAGACATCGGGCCGCGCGCGGATCAGGGTTTCCAGTGCCACGCTGCCCGAGCGGCTGCGCAAATAGCGGCTGCCTACATTGTCGGCGCCCAGTGCCTGGATCATCAAACCCCAGGCGGTGTTGCCTTGGGTATGACAGCACTCCTGATTGCCGGCCTGGCCTGCGCGCACCTCGATGAACACCCGGCGCGCTGGCAGGCGGCGGGTACGCTGTTGCAGGCTGGCCAGTTGCTGGCGGTAGTCGTGCACAAACTCGCCGGCACGCGCCTCTTGATCCAGCACCTGACCGAGCAGTTCGACACTGCGCGGCACATTGACCAGCGGATCGGCCTCGGTGTCGACATACACCAGCGGGATGTCGAGGCGCTTGAGCACGCTGGAAAGCACGGTGTTTTCGATGGCCGCACGCAACTCGATGCGCGCCACGATCAGATCGGGATGACGGCGCAGAATGGCTTCGATGTCCACCTGGCTGCTGGTGAATTGCACCTCTGGAATCTGCAGGGCATGCGGCCAGCGCCTGGCCACTTGCCGCCAAAGGCTGGGGTCGGAGTTTTCCAGGGCGTTGTTCCAGGCGCTGATCCGCACCAGCGGTTGCTCACGCTCCAGTAGCGCCAGCAGCAACAGATCGTTGCTGTCTTGCAGCACGATGCGTTGCGGCGCCGCCTTGATCAGCACGCTGCGCCCGGCCACGTCCACCACCGTGCGTGGGTACGCGGCCGCCAGAACCGGCAGGCTCAGCAGCCAGACGATCAGCAGCACGCCATACTTCATGCGCCCTGCCCCTCGTGCAACGGAGCCTCCAGCGGACCGTCGACAGCGATCTGCAACCGGCCCTGGCTGCAACGCTCGACCCGCGCCCTGACCTTGTAAACCCGGGCCAGCATGTCCTCGCTCAGCACCTGCGACACCAGGCCCGCGCCATACAGCCGCCCGGCCTCGATCACCACCATCTGGTCGGCCCAGCGCGCGGCCAGGCTCAGGTCATGCAGGACCACCAGCACGGTGCGCCCCTGCTCGGTCAGACGCCGGACCATGCGCATCACATCGTCCTGGTGACGCAGGTCCAGCGCGCTGGTGGGCTCATCGAGCAACAACAGGTGCGGGTCGCGAATCACCGCCTGGGCCAGGCTGACCATTTGCCGCTGGCCGCCGGATAAACGCTCCAGCGGGTGCAGCGCCAGGTCGCTGATGCCCAGTTGCGCCAGCACCTGCCAGGCCTTGGCCTGCTGCTCTCTGGCGCCCAGCCGGGCGATGGCCGGATCGCCGCCGCGCAAGGCGCCGAGCAGGGTTTCCAGCACACTCAAGGCCACGCCTTCGGGCAGCGCTTGCGGCATGAAGCCCACCCGTTGCGAGCGCGCCAGGCGCCCGCAACGCAGCAAATCCAGATCGCCAAGCTGCATGTGCCCATCGGCCTTGAGCAACCCGGCCAGGGCGCGCAGCAGCGTGGACTTGCCGGCCCCGTTCGGCCCGACCAGCGCCACCAGGCTGCCGGGCGCGATGTCGGGCAGGTCGATGGCGTGCAGCACCTGGTGGCGGCGGTAATGCACATTGAGGCCTTTGACGGTGAGGTTCATGTGCGCCCCCGCTTGAAGATCAGGCTCATGAACAACGGCACGCCGACCAGCGCGGTAACGATGCCCACCGGCAGGATCACGCCGGGAATCAGTTGCTTGCTGGCAATCGCCGACAGCGACATCACCAGCGCACCCATCAGCGCACTGACCGGCAGGAAAAAGCGGTGGTCTTCGCCGATCAGCAGGCGTGCGATGTGTGGCCCGACCAGGCCGATAAAACCGATGGTGCCGACGAACGCCACGGCCGTAGCGGCCAGCAGGCTGATGCGCAGCAAGGCGAAAAAGCGCAGGCGGTTGACGTCGATGCCCAAAGTGGCGGCGCGTTCGTCGCCCAGACGCAGCGTGGTCATCGGCCAGGCCGCGCGCAGGCTGAACGGCAGCACCAGCAACACCACCAGGCCCAGCGTTTGCACCGCCTCCCAGCTGGCACGGTTAAGGCTGCCCATGCTCCAGAACACCAGTTGCTGCAAGGCATCGGCCGAGGCCACGTATTGCAGCATGGCCACCAGCGCATTGAAGCTGAACACCAGCGCAATGCCGAACAGCACCAGGGTCTGCACGCCGCCAGTGAAACTGGCCACCGCTTGCAGCAGCAACACCGAGGCGAAGGCAAACACAAAGGCATTGCCGGTCACCAGCCAGTTGTCCGGCACGCCGGGGATACCGATCTGCAACACGATCGCCAGTGCCGCGCCCAGCGAGGCGGCCGACGATACGCCGAGGGTAAAGGGGCTGGCCAGCGGGTTGTTGAGGATGGTCTGCATCTCGGCCCCGGCCAGCGACAACGCCACCCCGACCAACACCGCCATCAGCGCGAACGGCAGGCGCAGTTCCTGAATGATGACCAAGGTGTCGGCATCCAGCGCCTCGGGGTTGAACAGTGCCTGCAAGACTTCAGTGGCTGAAAAGCTCGAAACACCCAGTGCGATGTCGGCGATCAGGCTGGCGATCACCAGCAGTGTCAGGACCAGGCACACGGCCAGGCGTTTGCGCAGGATGCGCCGGTACGCCAGGTACAAACCCTCGGCGTCATTGAGCGGCAAGGCCATGGCCGGTCAGTACCTCACGCTGAGGGTGCCCAGCACATGCGCCGGGTCGCCATAGTAATTGCCGTCGGTGGTGGCCACGGTCTCGACGTACTTGCGGTCGGTGAGGTTGCGGCCATTGAGTGAAATGCGCACATGCTCGTTGATGTCGTAGAACAGGCTGGCATCGACACGCGCATAACCGGCTACGTCGTAGCTGTTGTCCAGATCGCCTTCACGCGGGCCGACAAAGATCACCCCGGCGCCAAACCCCAGGCCGCGCAGCGTGCCTTCCTGCAACTGGTAGCTGGACCACAGCGAACCGCTCAGGGTCGGCACGCCGGTGAGCTTGTTACCCTCGGCAATCACCGTGTCCTGGGTGACTTCAGCATTGAGCACGCTGACGTTGCCGATCACCTGCCAGCCCGGCAGCGGATTGCCGCTGACATCCAGCTCGACGCCGCGCACCCGCTGCTCGCCGGTCTGCACCGAATAGTCGGTGTCGCCCGGGTCGGTGGCGGCCACGTTCTCGCGCACGATCTCGAACGCCGCCAGCGTGGCGCTGAGCTGCTCGGGAATGATGTCGAACTTGGCCCCCACTTCGTATTGCACGCCCTCCTCCGGGTCGAGCACGCGACCGCTGCGGGTCTTGCCGGTCTGTGGGGCGAACGATGTGCTGTAGCTGGCGTACAGCGCCAGCCAGTCATTGGGCTGATAGACCACGCCCAGGCGCGGCGACAGTTGCTCCGGGTCGACATCGGTGCGGGTGGTGCGCAGGCTGGCGTCCAGCGCCTTGCTGACCTGGCGGGTGTCGTCGTAGCGCGCGCCGACCAGCAGCTTCCATTGTTCGTTGAGGTCGATCTGGTCTTGCAGATACACGCTATAGGACTGCAGGTCGTAGCGGACCTTTTCCTGAAAGGCAAAACTGCCGGGCGTGGCGCCGTACACCGGATTGAAGATGTCCAGCGAGGCCAGCGAAGCCCGGTAGCTGGAGGTGTCGCGCTGGCCGTCGATGTATTCGAAGCCCATCAGGGCGGTATGCTGCAAGCCGCCGGTGGCAAAGCGCGCGATGGCTTCGAACTGCATGTCCAGGGTGCGGATGTTTTCTTCGCCGTCGGTGGCACGGCGGCCGAGGGTGCGGCCATCGCTGCCCAGGCCGCGCAGGTCGACCACATAGCGGTCCTTGTGCGAATCGTCCCAGCGGGTCATCTGGCGCAGGGTCCAGGTCTCGTTGAGGTCATGCTCGGCGCGGTACCAGACCGAGAACTTGTCGGCCTTGTCGCGTGCCCAGGGTTCGTGCAGATAGCGGTCGGCCGGCAGGTTGATCTTGCCGTTGATGGGGATCGCGCCCCGGTCGAATGGCGAAGTCTGGTCGATGTATTCGATGCCGGCGTCGACACGGGTCAGCTCGCTGGGCTGCCAGCGCAAGGTCGGCGCAATGTAGGTGTGCTTGCTGTCGCGGAAGGTATCGCGAAAGCCGCGATCGGTCTGGCTGGCCACGGTCAGGCGACCGGCCAGGGTTTCGGCCGGGTCCAGGGCGCCGCTGGCATTGGCTTCAAGGCGATAGAAATCACCCGTGCCGGCCTGCACCTTGGCGCTGGCTTCGGGGGTGAAGGATGGCTTGCGGGTCACCAGATTGATCAGGCCACCCGGATTGCCCCGGCCATAGAGCACCGAGGCCGGTCCCTTGAGCACTTCGACGCGCTCGACGTTGGCCAGGTCGCTGAGGGCTTCGGGGCGCGACACCAGCGGGTTGAGGGCCATGCCATCGATGGCGTAGCTGGTGGCTTGAAAGCCGCGGATCACGAAGCTTTCCGAAGAGCCGCCATGGGTGTTGCTGCGCTGCACGCTGCTGACGTTGGCCAGTACATCGCCCAGGCGGTCCAGTTGCTGGTCTTCGATGACCTGGCGCGGCACCACTTGCACCGATTGCGGGATATCGCGCAATGCCGTGTCGGTCTTGCTGGCCGTGGCGCTGCGGGTGGCGCGATAACCCTGCACCGCACCGCCGGCGGTTTCCAGATAACCGTTGCCATGGATGGTCGACGGCGCCAGATTCACCGCGCCCTGAGGCTGGGGAAACAACAACAGGGTGCGCTCCGGGGTCAGGCTCCAGCCCAGGCCACTGCCCTGCAACAGTTGACTCAGGGCCTGGCGTTCGCTCATCAGGCCCTTGACCGCCGGCGCGCGCAGGTCGCGAGCCAGCCCCGCATCGAAACTCACCTGAATGCCACTCTGGGCCCCGAAAGCGCCCAAGGCACCGGCCAGCGACTGGGCGGCGATGTCATAGCGTCGCTGCGGTTCGGCTGTCGACTGCGACGCCACGGCGTCGATTGCCTGGGTTTGCGCCTGCACGGTTGCAGCACTGGCGATCAGTACACAGCCGAGCGGCCAATGGCTGCAAACGTGGCGAAGCAAACGAAAACGCGGCACGGGCATGGCAGGCATTCCTTCATACGTCTGAATAACATTTGAGATAAATTCTCAACTTCTCCAGAAAGACGCCGTGCCCAAGATTTTTTTCCAGGTTTTTTCAGTTTTTTTACCGAGGTGCTGCAAACGGCCTACAGCACCCTCACCCAAGGGGTGATTTTTTGCAGCGGAACATTCAGCGAACGGGCCAGCGCCTGCAAGGCGCGGTCCGGGTCGCGCAGGTCGAACACACCGCTGATGCGTCTTTGCGCCAGCCTGGGGTCAGAAACAACGATCCAGCCAGTGCTGTAGCGTTGCAGGCGCTCGACAATGTCGGCCACGCTCTGGTCCTCGACATACAGCATCTGCTGACGCCAGGCGGCCACCCGCGCCGTATCGAGCTTGCTGCGCTGAACCTTGCCGGTGGCCCAGTCGACCTGCACGCGCTCACCCGGCAGCAGACGCTCGCTCAAACGCAAGGGCTGCTTGTCGCTGGCGTTTTCGGCCTGCACCTGACCGTGCTCCAGCACCACTTCGGTTCTGCTCTCTTGCAGGCTCAGTTCGAACGCGGTGCCCAGAACCCGCACCGCCATCTCGCCGGCGGTTGCCACGAAGGGCCGGGCCGGGTCGGCGGCTACCTGAAAGAAGGCCTGGCCCTGAAGCAATTGCACACGACGCGCCGAGTCGCCAGACAAGCCGATGGCGCTGCCCGGCGCCAGCACCACACGGCTGCCGTCGGGTAACTGGACTTCACGGGTTTCGGCGATGCCGGTGCGGTAATCGGCACGCCAATAGAGGCTCGCTTGCGGCGTGAACCACACCGCCAGCGCCAGTAGCGCACCGGCCATGGCCGCGCGGGGCCAGCGGCGTTTGCGACGCGGGGTTGCGGGGCGAGGTGTAGTGGAGCGCGGGACAACCGGCGCTGCACTGCTGATCGCTGGCGGCGGCAACTGGTCGAGTGCGCCCATCATGCTCTGCATCTGCTGCCAGGCGGCACGATGAAGCGCGTCAGCGGCCAGCCAGCGTTCGAATTCGGCACGGTCATCAGGGTGTTCGATCAGGCGGATCTGCCAGTCGGCCGCCTGCTCCAGCGGGTCCGGCGTCAGGCTAGCGTCCATGTTGAGCTCCAGGCGGCTCGGCGAATACGCGGGCCAGTCGCACCAGTGCATCGCGCAATAACCGGTGGGCACTGGTCACTGAAACACCGAGTTGCTCGGCGATCTGCGCCAGCGTGTAACCACCGAAGCGATGCATTTCCAGCGCCCGACGGCTTGCCTGAGGCATGGCGTCCAGTGCCTGGGCCAGACGCTCCAGCGCCATGCCGTGCTGGAAGGTGTCGGCAGGGTCATCCAGTTCCATGGGCAGCAACCAGTCCGGCGGCGACACCTGACGGGCCTGCTCGCGGGCGCGGCTGCGAATCAGGTCGAGCGCCAGGTTGCGCACCACCCGATAGGCATAGGCCACCGGCTGCTCGATAGGCTCGCCACGCCCGGCAATCAGACGGATGTAAGCCTCCTGAACGATGTCTTCGGCCTGCGTGCGATCGCCCGTGATGCCATTGGCATAGTTGATCAACTCGCGGCGCAAGCCGAGAAAAACGTCCAGATCGTTTGCCGACCCCGCCATCAATTAGCTCCGCCGCCCCGAAAAGGCCGCCATCTTAAGCGCTAACGATACGCATTGCTAATTGATTGACCGGGATCAGACGAACACTTCATCGAGAAAGTTGTACATGGCCTTGAACGCGCGGTTCGAGACCTTTTCGTCGTAGAGCATCTTGCCCGGCACATCGGCCGCAGGATCGGTGAACGAGTGCACCGCACCGCCGTAGACGTTCAATTGCCAGTCGACACCGGCACCGTCCATCTCGTGCCTGAAGGCAATCACCTGATCGGCCGGCACCATCGGGTCGGAACTGCCGTGCAGCACCAGCACCGCCGCCTGAATATTGTGCGCGTCAGCCGGATTTGGGGTGTCCAGCGTGCCGTGGAACGACACGGCCGCTTCGATATCGATCCCGCTGCGCGCCAGTTCCAGCGCAGCGCAGCCGCCGAAACAGAAGCCGAATGCCGCCACACGCTTGCTGTCGAGAAACACATCTTTCTGTGCCAGCAACAGCTTGAGTGCTGCCTGCATGCGCTTGCGCAGCTTGAGGCGATCGTCCTTGAGGACGGTCATGGCCTGAGCCGCTTCATCGGCGTTGGCAGGCCGCACGCCCTGGCCATAAAGGTCAGCCAGCAGCACGACATAGCCCTGCCCGGCCACCGCTTTGGCGATATCTTCGGCACCCTGGCTGATGCCCATCCAGTTCGGCGCCATGACCAGACCCGGTCGCAGCTGGCTGGCACTGGCGTCATACACCAGGCGGCTTTCGAAAGGCTGGCCGTCAATCTCGTGGACCACAGAACGAACCGTCACGTTATTGCTCATCATTGACTCCTTGCAACGCTGGAAAAATGACCCGGTACAGAAAAGAAAACCCGCCGGGGCGGGTTTTCTTGAGGTCGCTCATCAGACCGAGAGTTCAACCAACAGCTTGTTCAGTCGACGCACATAAGCGGCCGGATCTTTCAGGCTGTCACCGGCGGCCAGCGCAGCCTGATCGAACAGGATGTGCGACAGCTCGCCGAAGCGCTCTTCGTTCTGCTCGGCATCGAGTTTGCCGATCAGAGGATGCGCCGGGTTGAATTCGAAGATCGGCTTGGAGTCCGGTACCTTCTGCCCGCTGGCTTCGAGGATCTGGCGCATTTGCAGACCCAGATCCTGTTCGCCTATGGCCAGAATAGCCGGGGAATCGGTCAGGCGATGGGAAACACGCACTTCGCTGACCGACTCACCGAGCACAGTCTTGATGCGCTCGACCAGGCCTTCCTTCTCTTTGGCGACTTCTTCCTGGGCTTTCTTGTCCTCTTCGGAGTCCAGTTTGCCCAGGTCCAGATCGCCACGCGCCACGTCGACAAAGCTCTTGCCGTCGAACTCGTTGAGGTAGCTCATCAGCCACTCGTCGATGCGGTCGGTGAGCAGCAGCACTTCGATGCCTTTCTTGCGGAAGACTTCCAGGTGCGGGCTGTTCTTGACCTGCGCGTACGATTCGCCGCTGAGGTAGTAGATCTTGTCCTGGCCTTCCTTGGCGCGGGCCAGGTAATCGACCAGTGCAACGCTCTGCTCGCCGCTTTCGTCGCTGGTCGCGGAGAAACGCAGCAGGCCGGCGATTTTTTCCTTGTTGGCAAAATCTTCGGCCGGGCCTTCTTTCAGGACCTGGCCAAAGTTCTTCCAGAAGCCCTTGTACTGCTCAGGCTCGTTCTTGGCCAGCTTGTCGAGCATGTCCAGCACGCGCTTGGTCAGCGCCGATTTCATCGAGTCGATGATCGGGTCTTTCTGCAGGATCTCGCGCGAAACGTTCAGCGACAGGTCGTTAGAGTCGACCACGCCCTTGATGAAACGCAGGTACAGCGGCAGGAACGACTCGGCCTGGTCCATGACGAACACGCGCTGCACGTACAGCTTCAGGCCGCGTGGCGCTTCTCGCTGGTACAGGTCGAACGGCGCACGGGCCGGCACATAGAGCAGCGAGCTGTATTCCAGCTTGCCTTCGACCTTGTTGTGGCTCCAGCTCAGCGGGTTCTCGTAATCGTGGCCGATGTGCTTGTAGAACTCCTGGTATTCCTCGTCCTTGATCTCGGTACGCGGACGGGTCCACAGGGCGCTGGCGCGGTTGACGGTTTCCCACTCTTCGGCCGGCGCTTCTTCGCCTTCGGCAGCGGCTGGCTGCTGCTTGGGCAATTCGATCGGCAGGGCGATGTGATCGGAGTATTTCTTGATGATGTTGCGCAGGCGATAACCGTCGGCGAATTCGCTTTCATCGGCCTTGAGGTGCAGGACGATGCGGGTGCCGCGCTCGGCCTTGTCGATGGTGGCAACTTCAAACTCACCCTCGCCTCTGGACGACCAGTGCACGCCTTCGCTGGCCGGTGTACCGGCACGACGGCTGTACACATCGACCTGATCGGCAACGATAAAGGCCGAGTAGAAGCCGACACCGAACTGACCGATCAGGTGCGAATCCTTTTTCTGGTCGCCGGTGAGGTTTTTCATGAAGTCGGCGGTGCCGGACTTGGCGATGGTACCCAGGTGGGTGATCACATCGTCACGGTTCATGCCGATGCCGTTGTCTTCGAGGGTGACGGTCTTGGCGTCGGCATCGAAGCTCACGCGAATCTTCAGCTCCGCACCGCCTTCGAGCAGTTGCGGGTTGGCCAGGGATTCGAAGCGCAGTTTGTCGACGGCATCGGAGGCGTTGGAGATCAGTTCGCGAAGGAAGATTTCCTTGTTGGAATACAGCGAATGGATCATGAGGTGCAGCAGTTGCTTCACCTCGGTCTGGAAGCCCAGGGTTTGCTTTTGAGATTCCACACTCATGTTCGTCAAGCTCCAATTCAGAGGATACAGAGGGTACAAGGCGCCACGGTCGGTGATGCGTGGCAGCGGGTTGTCATCAAGGTGGGGCCGGCTGAAAGGATTTCAAGGGGGGCCAGTGGTCATCATTGCAGGCGTGCTGAAAGGACCCTGGATGTTAATGCGCTGTTCGGCGCCTGCGTCGGTGCCATCAACGAAAGTGGCACGCGCTGTATAAGTTCCCAAAACATTCATTTTAATATTCTGATCATTTGCTGGAACTTACGTTATCGCCAAGGGTTCTTAGGCACGTTAGGTATTCAATAAGGAGAAACACCTCATGCGTAAATCATTTGCTTATGCCTTGATGTTGGCTGCCTCGCTGGGCCTTGCTGCCTGCGATAAAAAATCTGAAAATATTCAGCAAGATGCGAATAAAAAAGCTGAACAATCTCAAGAGTCGATGCAAAAAGCTCAAGAGAAAGTGAACGACGCGGCTAAAGAAAGCCAGGAAGCGGCGCAGAAAAACGCCGAAGCCGCTCAACAGCGCGCCAATGAAGGCACCCCGGCACCGGCGACCGCGCCGGCCACAGCGCCGAAGCAATAATCGTATTGCTTGAAACTGCTTAAACTAATAAGGCCCGCTTTTTAGCGGGCCTTATTAGTTGTATCACTTTTAAGTGTTTCAATAACGACGCACTGTTACGCCACGGCTTGCTGACGTCTACCCACTAGACGATCAACCACAAAGGCACCTGCCAGGGTAATCACTGACGGGATCAGCCAGGCCATGCCCTCCTGGCTGAATGGCAAGTTTGCCAGCGCCTCTGGTAAATGAGCCCCAAGACCTGCCGTCTTGAGGGCATCGATGACGCCGAACAGCAACGACACGATCATTACCGGTACTACCACGCGGCTCTGGTTGTGCCACAGATCCTTGCAGAAGCTCAATGCCACCAGCACGATGCACGGCGGGTAGATGCCGGTCAGCACCGGTAACGAGACTTCGATCAGACGCGTCAGGCCCAGATTCGACACCACGAACGAGAACACCGCCAGGCCAATGACCAGCGTGCGGTACGACAGTGGCAGCAAGCGACTGAAATACTCGGCGCAGGCACAGGTCAGGCCCACGGCGGTCACCAGACACGCCAGCGCGATCAGCACCGCCAGGAAACCACTGCCCAGCCCGCCAAAGGTGTGTTGCACGTAGGCATGCAGCACAGCAGCGCCGTTGCCGGCTTCGGCGGCGATGGCATGGCTGCCGGAACCCAGGCGGAACAGGCTGATGTACACCAGTGCCAGGCCAACGCCTGCGATCAGGCCGGCGATGATTGCATAGCGGGTGATCAAGCGTGGCGAGTCGACGCCGCGCGAGCGAATGGCGTTGACGATCACGATGCCGAAGACCAGCGCGCCCAGGGTATCCATGGTCAGATAGCCCTCGGTGAAGCCTTTGGAGAACGGTGCCGCCACGTAAGCAGGCTGAGCGATACCGATGTCACCGGCCGGCAACATGAAGGCGGCGATGCCGAGCATGGCCAGGGCAACGATCTTCAGCGGGCCGAGCACCCGGCCGACAGTGTCGAGCAGCCGGCCCGGGTACAACGACACCAACAGCACGATCAGGAAATACACCAGGCTATAGAGGAACAGCGCCATCGGCGTGTCGCCGGTGAAAGGCGCCATGCCGACCTCGAACGACACGGTCGCGGTGCGCGGCGTGGCGAAGAACGGGCCGACCGCCAGGTAGCAGACGGTGGCCAGAATCACACCGGCTACCCGGCCAATCGGGCTGCTGAGGCTGTCCATCGCGCCACCGACCCTGGCCAGGGCGATGACGGTGAGCACCGGCAGGCCTACCGCGGTGACCAGAAAGCCCAGCGCCGCCATCCACACGTGCGGGCCGGCTTGCAGGCCGACGAAGGGCGGGAAAATGATATTGCCGGCACCGACGAACAGCGCGAACGTCATGAAGCCCAGTGCCAGGATGTCCTGGCCTTTCAACACTTTCATCTAAGGAACCACACTGCCGAATCAGGAATGAGAAGGTAGATCCCGTGGGTTGGGGAAGGTTTGCCGCTCTTGTAGAGCTGACGTGCAGGGCTGCGAGTCTTTGTGAGAGTCAGCCTGCACCGAAGGGCTGCAAGGCTAACCAAATCACGCACAAAACGCACTACCACAGGGCGCCAAATCGACGATATGCACCTGTATGTCGCGTTTATATACATGGTTTGAGCGAATTATCGGGAAGATGCGCGTGTTTCAGGCATGGGTAAAAGCACAAAGGCCACCCGAAGGTGGCCTTTGCTGAAGCATCAATCAGTCAGCCGAAGCTTACTTCTTGACTTCCCAACCGGTCAGCTCGGCCAGGGCCTTGCCGATGTCCGCCAGGGAACGAACGGTCTTCACGCCAGCGTCTTGCAGAGCAGCGAATTTCTCGTCTGCAGTGCCTTTGCCGCCAGAGATGATTGCACCGGCGTGGCCCATGCGCTTGCCCGGAGGAGCAGTCACGCCAGCGATGTAGGACACCACTGGTTTGGTCACGTTGGCCTTGATGTAGGCAGCCGCTTCTTCTTCAGCCGAACCGCCGATCTCACCGATCATGACGATCGCTTCGGTCTTCGGGTCTTCCTGGAACAGCTTCAGGATGTCGATGAAGTTGGAGCCTGGAATCGGGTCACCGCCGATGCCGACGCAGGTGGACTGACCGAAACCGGCGTCAGTGGTCTGCTTCACAGCTTCGTAGGTCAGGGTGCCGGAACGCGACACGATACCGACCTTGCCTGGCAAGTGGATGTGACCTGGCATGATGCCGATCTTGCACTCGCCCGGAGTGATCACGCCTGGGCAGTTAGGGCCGATCAGGACAACGCCCAGCTCGTCACACTTGACCTTGGCTTCCAGCATGTCGATGGTAGGAATGCCTTCGGTGATGCAGACGATCAGCTTGATGCCGGCGAAAGCGGCTTCCAGGATCGAGTCCTTGCAGAAAGGAGCCGGTACGTAGATGACCGAAGCGTCAGCGCCGGTGGTGTCTACAGCTTCTTTCACAGTGTTGAACACTGGCAGGTTCAGGTGGGTAGTGCCGCCTTTGCCTGGAGTCACGCCGCCAACCATCTTGGTGCCGTAGGCGATGGCTTGTTCGGAGTGGAAGGTACCTTGCGAGCCGGTGAAGCCCTGGCAGATAACCTTGGTGTCTTTATTGATCAGAACGCTCATTACTTGCCCTCCGCAGCTTTGACAACTTGTTGAGCAGCATCGGTCAGGCTGGTAGCTGCGATGATGTTCAAGCCGCTTTCTGCCAGTACTTTAGCGCCCAGCTCAGCGTTGTTGCCTTCAAGGCGAACAACAACCGGGATTTTCACGCCGACTTCTTTCACGGCGCCAATGATGCCTTCGGCAATCATGTCGCAACGAACGATGCCGCCGAAGATGTTGACCAGTACGGCCGCGACATTGGTGTCGGACAGAATGATCTTGAACGCTTCGGTTACGCGTTCTTTGGTTGCACCACCGCCTACATCGAGGAAGTTGGCAGGCTTGCCGCCGTGCAGGTTGACGATGTCCATGGTACCCATGGCCAGGCCAGCACCGTTGACCATGCAGCCGATGTTACCTTCCAGCGCTACGTAGTTCAGTTCGAACTTGGCAGCGTGAGCTTCGCGAGGATCGTCCTGCGAAGGATCGTGGAATTCCTTCAGCTTTGGCTGACGGTACATGGCGTTGGCGTCGATGTTGATCTTGGCGTCCAGGCAGTGCAGGTCGCCGTCAGCCTTGATAACCAGCGGGTTGACTTCCAGCAGGGCCAGATCGTGGTCCTGGAACAGCTTGGCCAGACCGGTGAAGATCTTGGCGAACTGAGTCACCTGCTTGCCTTCCAGACCCAGCTGGAATGCCAGATCGCGACCCTGGAATGGCTGAGCGCCAACCAGTGGATCGATAGTGGCCTTGAGAATCTTCTCAGGAGTGTCGTGAGCGATCTTCTCGATGTCCACGCCACCTTCGGTGGAAGCCATGAACACGATACGACGGCTGGAACGATCGACTACAGCGCCCAGGTACAGCTCTTTGGCGATGTCAGTGCACGATTCAACCAGAATCTTGGTCACTGGCTGACCATTGGCGTCGGTCTGGTAAGTTACCAGACGCTTGCCCAGCCATTGCTGAGCGAACGCTGCTGCGTCTTCCTTGCTGCGAACCAGCTTGACGCCGCCCGCTTTACCGCGGCCACCAGCGTGAACCTGAGCCTTGACGACCCACTCGGTGCCGCCAATTTTATCGCAAGCTTCTGCAGCTGCTTCCGGGGTGTCAACTGCGTAGCCTTTGGATACTGGCAGGCCGTATTCAGCGAACAGCTGCTTACCCTGATACTCGTGAAGATTCATGCTTATTACCGTCTTTGTTGGGCATTGCGCATTCGGTGCTGCACATGAAGTGTGCCGCACCACCTGTGACCGCTACTCCGGGTGGACTGCGTGATGGCTTGAGAACCATCACACCGCCGCCTGAGAGGTCGAGTCCGACGCCCTTTCCGCGGCGAACCTTGTGGCTCGCGACGGGCATGGCGCCGTGGTTTCGTGTTGCCTTAGCGTTTCTTGCGGTTCTGGATGTGGATGGCGCCGCCATTCACAGCCAGTGCCGCTTCGTGCAGCGCTTCGGACAGTGTCGGGTGAGAGAAGACCATCATGCCCAGGTCTTCGGCACTGCTGCCGAATTCCATGGCGATCGCACCCTGCTGAACCAGTTCGGCAGCGCTCGGGCCGATCACGTGGACGCCCAGAACGCGGTCGCTCTTGGCATCGGCGATGATCTTGACGAAGCCGCCGGTGTCGTTGGCAGCCAGGGCACGGCCGCTGGCAGCGAACGGGAAGGTGCCGACGTTGACTTCAACGCCTTCAGCCTTGAGGGTTTGCTCGGTCTTGCCGACCCACGCGATTTCCGGGTGGGTGTAGATCACGGACGGGATCAGGTTGTAGTTCATCTGGGCCTTGTGGCCCTTGATGCGCTCGACAACCATGATGCCTTCTTCGGAAGCCTTGTGTGCCAGCATCAGGCCGCGCACCACGTCACCGATGGCGTAAACGCCCGGTACGCTGGTCGCGCAGTAGTCGTCGACGTAGATGTAGCCGCGCTCGTCCAGGGTCACACCGCTGTCGGAAGCCAGCAGGTCGGTGGTCACCGGACGACGGCCTACGGCCACGATCAGGCGATCGAACGTGATCTTCTGCTCGCCGTTGGCATCGGTGTAGGTCACTTCGACTTCGTCGCCATTGACCTGGGAGCCAGTCACACGAGCGCCCAGCTTGACGGCCAGACCCTGGTTGGTGAAGGTCTTCAGTGCTTCTTTGGCAACGGCTTCGTCAGCGGCTGGCAGGAACTTGTCCAGCGCTTCCAGAACAGTGACTTCAGCGCCCAGGCGAGCCCAGACCGAACCCAGCTCCAGACCGATAACGCCAGCACCGATAACGCCCAGGCGTTTTGGTACTTGCTGGAATTCCAGGGCGCCGGTGGAATCGACGATGACATTCTGGTCGACCGGAGCCGGTGGAATGTCGATCGGACGCGAACCGGAGGCCAGGATCACGTGCTCGGCTTCGATGATTTCAACGGTGCCGTCAACCTTGGTCAGCTCGACTTTCTTGCCGGCCAGCAGTTTGCCGTGGCCTTGCAGGGAAGTGACGCCGTTGGCCTTGAACAGGCTGGCAACGCCGCCGGTCAGGCCTTTGACGATAGTGGCTTTGCGGCCAACCATGGTCGGTACGTCGATGGCGACTTCGCCGGTGCTGATACCGTGCACATTGAAGCTTTTCTTGGCTTCGTAGTATTTCCAGGAGCTGTCCAGCAGCGCCTTGGAAGGAATGCAACCAACGTTCAGGCAAGTACCGCCCAGCGCCAGTTTGCCTTCCTTGTCCTGATACTTCTCGATGCAGGCAGTCTTGAGACCGAGCTGTGCAGCCTTGATGGCGGCTACATAACCGCCAGGGCCTGCGCCGATCACTACGACGTCGAATTTCTGAGACATATCAAAGAGTTCCTCTTTAGCTGCGAGCTTCAAGCCGCAAGTTGCAAGCCGTTCTGCGAGATTCAACAGATCCGGCTGACAACCCGTTAATTAGGTGCCACATACTCGCTCAGGCTGCATGCCGCCGCGCTTCTTTCTTGAAGCTTGCGGCTTGCAGCTTGAGGCTGGCGCTATCAGATATCCAGCAGCAGACGAGCCGGATCTTCCAGCAGGTTCTTGATGGTAACGAGGAAGGTTACGGCTTCTTTACCATCGATCAAGCGGTGATCGTAAGACAGCGCGAGATACATCATCGGGCGAATAACGACCTGGCCGTTGATTGCCATCGGGCGTTGCAGAATGTTGTGCATGCCCAGGATTGCCGCTTGCGGCGGGTTGACGATCGGGGTCGACATCATCGAACCGAAAGTACCGCCGTTGGTGATGGTGAACGTGCCGCCAGTCATCTCGTCGATGGACAGCTTGCCGTCACGGGCCTTCTTGCCGAAGGTGGCGATGCCGCCTTCGATTTCAGCCAGGCTCATGTGCTCGGCGTTACGCAGAACCGGTACGACCAGGCCGCGGTCGCTGGACACGGCAACGCCGACGTCCGCATAACCGTGGTAGACGATGTCGTTGCCGTCGATCGAGGCGTTGACTGCCGGGAAACGCTTCAGCGCTTCGGTGGCGGCCTTGACGAAGAACGACATGAAGCCCAGACGCACGCCGTTGTGCGACTTCTCGAACAGGTCCTTGTACTTCGAACGCAGGGCCATGACTTCGGTCATGTCGACTTCGTTGAACGTGGTCAGCATGGCCATGTTCGACTGGGCTTCGACCAGACGCTTGGCAACGGTGGCACGAACGCGGGTCATCGGCACGCGCTTCTCGGTGCGATCGCCAGCAGCCACGACCGGAGCGGCAGCAGCGGCAGGCTTGGCAGGTGCAGCAGCCGGAGCGGATTTCTTCGCTTCGACAGCAGCAACCACGTCTTCCTTGGTGATGCGACCGTCTTTGCCGGTGCCTTTGACGCTGGCCAGGTTGATGCCGTTTTCTTCGGCCAGCTTGCGGGCGGCAGGTGCGGCGATTGCATCGTCATCAGCGCCAGCAGCAGGTGCAGGTGCAGGTGCAGGTGCAGCAGCCTGGGCTGGTGCAGCAGCCGGTGCAGCGGCGGCAGCGGCAGGCGCGGCAGCAGCGGTAGCGCCCGCTTCCAGGGTTGCAATCAGCTCGTTGGAGAGGACGATTTCGCCCTCGCCTTTCACGATCGATGCCAGAACGCCGTCTGCTTCGGCCAGGACTTCAAGGACAACCTTGTCAGTCTCGATGTCGACCAGCAGTTCGTCGCGCTTCACCGCTTCGCCCGGTTGCTTGTGCCATTTGGAAATGGTGCCGTCGGCAACGGATTCCGGGAAAGAGGGGGCTTTGATCTCGATAGCCATTATCTGTAATTCCTTAATTCGGTTTCTAATGCACGAAGGCGTTAAACAGTGAAGGCATCTTGCAGCAGTTTTTCCTGCTGTTCGGCGTGTATCGAAGCGTAACCACAGGCCGGGGCTGCAGAGGCGTCACGACCGGCATACTCGAGCACGAGGTTGCGGTTGTGATTACCAATGCTGCGACGCAGGTGGTGCTGGCTGCTGTACCACGCGCCCTGGTTCATCGGCTCTTCCTGACACCAGGCCACATGCTTGAGGTTGGCGTAAGGCGCGATGGCCTCCATCAGGTCGTCCTCAGGGAACGGATACAGCTGTTCGATACGCACGATGGCGATGTCTTCACGACCTTCGGCACGGCGCTTCTCCAGCAGATCGTAATAGACCTTGCCGCTGCACAGGACCAGACGCTCGACCTTGGCCGGATCCTGGGTGTCGATTTCCGGGATCACGGTCTGGAACGAACCTTCGGCCAGATCTTCCAGCGTCGAGATGGCAAGCTTGTGACGCAGCAGCGATTTAGGCGACAGCACCACCAGCGGCTTGCGCAGCGGGCGAATGACCTGACGACGCAGCAGGTGGTAGATCTGCGCCGGCGTGGTCGGTACGCACACTTGAATGTTGTGCTCGGCGCACAGTTGCAGGTAACGCTCCAGACGCGCGGAGGAGTGCTCCGGGCCCTGCCCTTCATAACCATGAGGCAGCAACATGGTCAGGCCGCACAGACGACCCCACTTGTGCTCGCCGCTGGTGATGAACTGGTCGATCACCACCTGGGCACCGTTGGCGAAGTCGCCGAACTGGGCTTCCCAGATGACCAGCGCGTTAGGCTGGGTGGTCGAGTAGCCGTATTCGAAGGCCAGTACGGCTTCTTCCGAGAGGAAGGAGTCATACAGGTCGAAATTCGGTTGACCCGGCAGCAGGTTCTTCAGCGGCACATAGGCGCTGGCGTCTTTCTGGTTGTGCAGTACAGCGTGGCGGTGCGAGAACGTGCCGCGACCGACATCCTGACCGGTGATCCGGATTGGATGGCCTTCGAACAGCAGCGTGGCGTAAGCCATGGTCTCGGCGTAGCCCCAGTTGATCGGCAAGCCACCGGCCTGCATCTTCTGGCGATCTTCGTAGATCTTCTGCACCTGACGCTGAACCACCAGACCTTCAGGCAGCTCCAGCAGCTTGGCGGAGAGTTCCTGCAGGGTCTTGAGATCGAAGCTGGTGTCGTGACGCGCGGTCCAGGCATGGCCCAGATAAGGACGCCAGTCGACGAACAGCTCGCGGTTCGGCTCCTTGACCAGGCTCTTGACCACGTGCTGGCCGTTGTCCAGCGCATTGCGGTAGTCGTCGATCTTGGCCTGGACACCGGCTTCGTCGAACACACCGGACTTGACCAGTTGCTCGGCGTACAGCTCGCGGGTGGTGCGCTGCTTGTTGATCTGCTGGTACATCAGCGGCTGGGTGCCGCTTGGCTCGTCGGCCTCGTTGTGGCCGCGACGGCGGTAGCAGACCAGGTCGATGACGATGTCACGCTTGAACTGCATGCGGTAGTCGATCGCCAGCTGGGTGACGAACACCACGGCTTCAGGATCGTCGCCATTCACGTGCAGGATCGGCGCCTGGATCATCTTGGCAACGTCGGTTGCGTACTCGGTGGAGCGCGCGTCCAGCGGGTTGCTGATGGTGAAACCAACCTGGTTGTTGATCACAATGTGCACGGTACCGCCGGTTTTGAAACCGCGGGTCTGCGACATCTGGAAGGTTTCCAGGACCACGCCCTGACCGGCAAAGGCAGCATCGCCGTGCAGGGAAATTGGCAGGACCTTTTCGCCGCTCGAATCGTTGCGGCGATCCTGGCGTGCGCGAACCGAACCTTCGACCACCGGAGAGACGATCTCCAGGTGCGAAGGGTTGAAAGCCATGGCCAGGTGGACTTCGCCGCCTGCGGTCATGACGTTGGACGAGAAGCCCTGGTGGTACTTGACGTCACCGGAACCCAGCTCGACCACTTTCTTGCCTTCGAACTCGTCGAACAGCTCGCGCGGGTTCTTGCCGAAGGTGTTGACCAGTACGTTCAGACGGCCACGGTGGGCCATGCCGATCACGACTTCCTTGACGCCATAGGAACCGGAGCGCTGGATCAGCTCGTCGAGCATCGGAATCAGGCTTTCGCCGCCTTCCAGACCGAAACGCTTGGTGCCCGGGTATTTGGTACCCAGGTACTTTTCCAGGCCTTCGGCTGCGGTGACGCGCTCAAGCAGGTGGGCCTTGTTCTCGGCGGAAAACGCCGGGCGGCCGCGCACGCTTTCGAGGCGCTGCATGAACCAGTTGCGCTGCTCGGAATCCACGATGTGGGCGAATTCAGCGCCGATGGTGCGACAATATGTCTGCTCCAACGTCTCGTGGATTTCACGTAGGCTCGCTTCCTCCTTGCCGATGAACAGGTCGCCGGCGCGGAAAACGGTATCCAGGTCTGCGTTGGTCAGGCCGTAATGGTTGATCGACAGATCAGCCGGTACGGGACGCTGCCACAGCCCCAGCGGGTCGAGCTGGGCCGCCTGATGGCCGCGTACGCGGTACGCCTGGATGAGCCGTAACACTTCAACCTGCTTCTTCTCGTGTTCGCTGCTCACACTGCCGGCGGATACCGGTTGAGCACGGCGCTGGTTTTTGGCCAGCAACACGAAATGATCGCGAATCGTCGAATGCGATACATCGGTGGCAGAGCTGCCAGCGGTCGGCAACGTCTGAAAGTAGGTGCGCCATTCATCTGGCACAGCGTTAGGGTCGTGCAGGTAGAGCTCGTAGAGCTCTTCCACATAGGCAGCGTTACCACCGGATAGGTGGGCACTGTTCCACATGCGCTGCATCACGCTTTCTTGCATGCTTGGTCACCCTCGGTAAGGGGACACCACCGGCGAAGCCCAATAGCAAGCCTGAGACGGTCGTGTGCAGCGACCAAAACAAGTCACCAAGGATCACGCAGATAGTCCGGGTACCAGCCCGGATGCCCCTGCTGGTCTCATTTCTTCAAAGTTAGAGCAGCAGCCTTGCGAGCCGCGACTCTGGTTAAACCGTGGCGCGGGTTTGCCCGCGCCACGGCAGCTTACGGTACAGCGATGTAACGGTTAAAACGGTGTATCAAACGCCACTGCTGAGCAACATGTTGCGTACGTGCCCGATCGCCTTGGTAGGGTTAAGGCCTTTCGGACAGACGTTGACGCAGTTCATGATGCCCCGGCAGCGGAATACGCTGAACGGATCGTCCAGCGAAGCAAGACGCTGGGCAGTATACGTATCGCGGCTGTCAGCCAGGAAACGATAAGCCTGCAGCAGAGCAGCCGGGCCCAGGAACTTGTCAGGGTTCCACCAGAAGGACGGGCACGAAGTCGAGCAGCAAGCGCACAGAATGCACTCGTACAGACCATCGAGCTTCTCGCGCTCTTCCGGACTTTGCAGACGTTCGATGGCCGGAGCCGGCGTGTCGTTCTGCAGGAAAGGCTTCACCTTCTCGTACTGCTTGTAGAAGATGCTCATATCGACGACCAGGTCACGAATAACCGGCAAACCAGGCAGCGGACGCAGCACCAGCTTGTTGTTCTTGACCACGGCCGACAGCGGCGTAATGCATGCCAGGCCGTTTTTGCCGTTGATGTTCATGCCGTCGGAACCGCACACGCCTTCACGGCACGAGCGACGATACGAGAAACCCTCGTCCTGTTCCTTGATCAGTGCCAGTACATCCAGCACCATCAGGTCTTTGCCACCGGTGTCGACGTCGAAGACCTGGGTCTTGGGCGCCGAGTCGGTGTCTGGGTTGTAGCGATAAACTTCGACTTTCAACATAGCGGCCACCCTTAGTAAGTCCGGATTTTCGGTTCGAACGCCGGTACGGTTTTCGGCGCGAAGTTGACTGAACGCTTGGTAACGCGCTTGTCACCCGGGAAGTACAGGGTGTGGCACAGCCAGTTTTCGTCGTCGCGGTCTTCGAAGTCTTCACGGGCGTGGGCGCCGCGGGACTCTTTACGCGCTTCGGCGGCGATGGCAGTGGCCTCAGCAACTTCAAGCAGGTTCTGCAGCTCCAGCGCTTCGATACGCGCGGTGTTGAAGGCCTGGGACTTGTCGTTGATCTTGACGTTGGCGATGCGCGCACGCAGGCCGGCCAGTTGCTCGATACCCTTCTGCATGTATTCGCCGGTACGGAACACACCGAAGTAGTTCTGCATGCAGCTTTGCAGTTCGCGACGCAGGGTTGCCACGTCTTCACCGTCGGTACGCGAGTTCAGCGCGTTCAGGCGGCCCAGGGCACGTTCGATATCGGCCTCGGTGGCCTCATCGTACTGAACGCCATCGGACAGCGCTTTTTCCAGGTGCAGGCCGGCAGCACGACCGAACACGACCAGGTCGAGCAGCGAGTTGCCGCCCAGACGGTTGGCACCGTGAACCGATACGCACGCCACTTCACCGACCGCGAACAGGCCCGGCAGGATCACGTCCTTGCCGTCAGCATCCTGGGTCATTGCCTGACCATGAATGTTGGTGGCAACGCCGCCCATCATGTAGTGACAGGTCGGTACGACAGGCACTGGCGCCAGAACCGGGTCGACGTGAGCGAAGGTCTTGGACAGCTCACAGATACCAGGCAGGCGGCTGTGCAGTACTTCTTCGCCAAGGTGGTCGAGCTTGAGCATCACGTGGTCGCCGTTAGGGCCACAGCCGTTGCCGGCGATGATTTCCTTGACCATGGAACGGGCCACGACGTCACGACCGGCAAGGTCTTTGGCGTTGGGCGCGTAACGCTCCATGAAACGCTCGCCGTGCTTGTTGATGAGGTAACCACCTTCACCACGGCAACCTTCGGTAACCAGTACACCTGCACCGGCAATACCGGTCGGGTGGAACTGCCACATCTCGATGTCCTGCACCGGCACGCCTGCACGCAGGGCCATGCCCACGCCGTCGCCGGTGTTGATCAGGGCGTTGGTGGTGGAGGAATAGATACGGCCTGCGCCGCCGGTGGCCAGTACGGTCGCCTTGGCGCGAATGTACGAGGTTTCACCGGTTTCGATGCAGATGGCGATGATGCCGACGAAGTCGCCGTTGGCATTCTTCACCAGGTCGACGGCGTAGTATTCATTGAGGAATACGGTGCCGGCCTTCAGGTTGCCCTGATACAGCGTGTGCAGCAGTGCGTGACCGGTACGGTCGGAAGCGGCGCATGTACGCGCGGCCTGACCGCCCTTGCCGAAGTCCTTGGACTGGCCACCGAACGGACGCTGGTAGATACGGCCGGTTTCGGTACGCGAGAACGGCAGACCCATGTGGTCGAGTTCGAATACGGCAGCAGGACCTTCCTGACACATGTATTCGATCGCGTCCTGGTCACCGATGTAGTCCGAACCCTTGACGGTGTCGTACATGTGCCAGCGCCAATCGTCGTTCGGGTCTGCCGAAGCGATCGCGCAAGTGATGCCGCCCTGGGCGGAAACGGTGTGCGAACGGGTCGGGAATACCTTGGTGACCACGGCAGTCTTGTGACCGCCCTGAGCCAGTTGCAAGGCAGCGCGCATACCCGCGCCGCCGCCACCGACGATGATGGCGTCGAAAGAAAGTGTGTTAGTGCTAGCCATTGATCAGATACCCCAAAGAATCTGCACGCCCCAGACGAAGTAAGCGAACATCGCAACGCCGCATACGGTCTGGAAGAGGAAACGTACTGCAGTTGCCGATTTGCCCAGCGCCATCGGCGTCAGGTAGTCGGTAGCGATGGTCCACATGCCAACCCAGGCGTGAGCGCCCAGACCGACGAGGGCCAGCAGACTGAAGATACGCATCCAGGTGGTCGAGAACAGCGCATGCCACTGGGCATATTCCAGACCTGGGTGAGCAACGAGGTAGCCGATCAGGAAAATGAAGTAAGCCGCGAGCACGACCGCAGAAACCCGCTGCGCCATCCAGTCGTAAAGACCCGAGCGGGAAAGGTTAGTGACGTTGGTTACCATATCCAGACTCCCGCCAGCACGATCAGTACCACAGAAACGACGATTACGATTTTGGACCCCAGCTTGCCGCCTTCCAGCGTCTCGCCGACACCCGCGTCCATGATCAGGTGGCGCACGCCGGCCACCAGGTGATACAGCAGGGCAGACAGCAAGCCCCAGATAACAAGCTTCGCCAGCGGGCTGGTCAGACACGCCTTGACTTCACCGAAGCCTTCCTCGGATGTCAGCGACTTGTCCAATGCATAAAGCATGATGGCAATGCCGACAAAGAGAATGACACCGGAAACACGGTGAAGAATGGACGTGTAAGCAGTGACTGGGAGCTTGATTGTCCTTAGGTCTAGATTTACAGGTCGTTGGCTTTTCACGGCTTTTTTTTCACACTGAAGAGCCCCTAACAGGCAAGGGCAAGTTGTTGGGAAGTGCACTGGTCAGGTACCCACTACCCACGAAGTGACGACCACCTGGAGCGGGCTCTAAAGCCCATGGCAGTCGGACGCCGAGTATAGACAGTTAGGCTATTAATGACAACGCGCAGACGGCCGGCAAACGGCGGATTGCGTGACCGCAACAAAAGGCGTAGAGGAGTAGGAATAATACGAAAATTCCTGTTGCCGGAAGCGCTTTGGAACACGACTTTAGGCAAATTGACTTTAGAATTTATCTCACTATAGTGATGCGGGCCCTGCGTGGGGGGCCTGTCTGATGATTTGAAGCATAAATAGGAGGCCATATGGCTGACAAAAAAGCGCAGTTGATCATCGAGGGCACCGCCCCCGTCGAGCTGCCCATTCTGACCGGCACTGTCGGTCCCGATGTGATCGATGTGCGCGGACTCACTGCCACCGGCCGCTTCACCTTCGACCCCGGCTTCATGTCGACCGCCTCTTGCGAGTCGCAGATCACCTATATTGATGGTGACCAGGGCATCCTGCTGCACCGCGGCTACCCGATCGAACAACTGGCCAGCCAGTCGGACTATCTGGAAACCTGCTACCTGCTGCTCAACGGCGAACTGCCGACTGCCGAGCAGAAAGCCCAGTTCGTTGCCGTGGTGAAAAATCACACCATGGTCCACGAGCAGCTCAAGACCTTTTTCAACGGCTTCCGCCGCGATGCCCACCCGATGGCCGTCATGTGCGGTGTGGTCGGCGCCCTCTCGGCGTTCTATCACGACTCGCTGGACATCAATAACCCGCAGCATCGCGAAATTTCCGCGATTCGCCTGGTCGCCAAGATGCCAACCCTGGCCGCGATGGTCTACAAGTACTCCATGGGCCAGCCCATGATGTACCCGCGCAATGACCTGAGCTACGCCGAAAACTTCCTGCACATGATGTTCAACACCCCGTGCGAGATCAAACCGATCAGCCCGGTGCTGGCCAAGGCCATGGACAAGATCTTCATTCTCCATGCCGATCACGAGCAGAACGCTTCGACCTCCACCGTGCGCATGGCCGGCTCTTCGGGCGCCAACCCGTTTGCCTGCATCGCGGCCGGCATCGCAGCCCTCTGGGGCCCGGCTCACGGCGGCGCCAACGAAGCCGTGCTGACCATGCTCGACGAAATTGGCGACGTGTCGAACATCGACACCTACATCGCCAAGGCCAAGGACAAGAACGATCCGTTCAAGCTCATGGGCTTCGGTCACCGCGTCTACAAGAACCGTGACCCGCGCGCCACCGTAATGAAGCAGACCTGCGACGAAGTGCTGGGCGAGCTGGGCATCCACAACGATCCTCAACTCGAACTGGCCATGCGCCTGGAAGAGATCGCCCTGACCGATCCTTACTTCATCGAGCGCTCGCTGTACCCGAACGTCGACTTCTACTCGGGGATCATCCTCAAGGCCATCGGCATTCCGACCAGCATGTTCACCGTGATCTTCGCCCTGGCGCGGACTGTCGGCTGGATCTCGCACTGGAAAGAAATGCTCTCCAGCCCTTACAAGATCGGCCGCCCACGCCAGCTGTACACCGGCGAAACGCAGCGCGACATCAAGCCGCTGCCAGATCGCAAGTAAGCAGGCGATACCGCATAAGACAAAGGGCTGCCAATGGGCAGCCCTTTGTTTTTAGCACGACAAAATATCAGGGTTTCGCCGCCCTCTCCTTCAATGCCTTGAGGGTATTGAACGGCGCATCGACAACAAACTTGTTGGACAACCAGGAAGGCACGCTACCCCCAGGATCGGTGTGCACCTGGTAAGTCACCTCGGTGCTTGCTGCACCCTTGGGAGTCAATTGCCAGAAGCCGTCGACTTTCGCCACCCGCTCATAGCCCTTCTCTCTCGGCACATAGTCCGGCAGCCCCTGCAAGGTGCGCTTGAGCGTCCCGTCAGCCTGCTGACGGGTCGTGACCAGCAACACCGAGTCTCTGGGCGTCACCGGCCACGGCGTCTTGAACCGGCTGTAGGTCCAGGCCTGGTCACCTTCATGCTTGAGCAGTTTTTGCGACTCGCACTCATAGATCCAGGCACAGGCGCCGGCCACGTCCTCCTGCAAGGCCCGCACACGGTCAATGCCGACATTCAGCGTGGTCACGCCACGATAAGCCTTGTACTTCGAGCCCGGCACTTCGCTTAGCCAGACCTTGATACCACCCTCGTCCTTGGCCAGTTGCCAATCTTCGGCATGCGCCCCACTACTGAGCAGTACAGTTACACCACATGCAACAGCCAACCGATACAGCAACGTCATGGGTCATTCCTCATAGAGAGCTTACCGTCACGCCGCCGACCGCATGCGGTCACGCCACTGCCGTGACCTGTTCCCACCAGCCGATCAGACGAATCGCATCCACCCGATCGACACCGCAGACATCCTCGGCCGCCTTGAACTGACCGCACACCTCTGGCCGTTCAGGCTTGCCAAACAGGCCGCAGAAAAACTCGACTGTCAGATGCAAACAGTGAACACCCGCCGGCTTGCCTTCGGGCATGCCGGGAATGGGAGAAGTGATGGAGGGCGCGATGCAGCAGGCACCACAACCGGAACGGCAGTCCATGACGCGATTTACCTTGAAAGTCAGAAGAAAGGATAGCGGTATTACCCGCTCTAACAAGCGTTTGAAAACGCCATAGCAGGCGGCAAACCGGGCGTTACTGCTTGAACTTGAAGTCCAGCGCCGCGCCTTCGACATCACGTCGACTGTCGTTGCGCATCTGCAGCTGCATCTCGTTGCTCAGCAAGCGGCCATTGAGCTCGAAGCCATTCGGGTCATCAGACGCCTTGTCGCCAAACATCGGCGGCAGCAAGGGCTTGCGGCGCGCGGAAATGACCTTGGGCGGCGGCTCCAGCTCCTGAACCAGCTCGGGCGGCAGGCTCAGGTCGAGACGGGTCTTGCCCAGGCCTGTTTCCTTGACCACTGCAGCGGCCTTGGCGGCCTGGCGCTTTTGCGCCTGCTCTTCCCGCTTGGTCACCGCCTTGGTGGCCGGCTTGTTCACCGATGGCTTTTTCTCATCGGCCGCCGACGCCTTGGCAACCTTGCTGCCCTTGTCCGAGCGAACCTCGGCAGGCTTTGGGGCCACACCGGAATCGCCCTTGCCGATGACGACCGGCACCACGGGCACATTGGGCGTGAGTTCATGCACAGGCGCCGCCGGCTTACTGGCCACGGAACCTGTGACGACATCAGCCACCGGCTTGTCGAGCGTGGAAGGCACGGTCGACGGCACGACAGGCGGCGCCGGGACAGATGCGGCACTCTGGACAGCCTGAGTCTTGGGCTTGGGTACCACCGGTTCTTGTTGCTTGTCACAGGCACCCAACAGCACAAAAATCAGCAATCCAAGACAACGAAAAGCATTCATAGGCAGGCAATTGCATAGGCAGAAAGCCACATGCTGTCCTTTTGCAGCGTTGATGACAAGCGTCAGGCGGATCACCGGGGCAAAAATCTGTGCCACTTAGTAACCGATTGACGTCTCTTGGCACAATTGTCTGGCCAGCATCCCCAGTGTCATCAGCGCACGCTCTGCCTCGCGGTTCCAGGGCATGCCACAGTTGATGCGAATGCAGTGATTGAACTGTTCTGTATTACTGAAGATCAGTCCCGGCGCGATACTGATGCCCTGCTCCAGTGCCCTGACGTGCAATTCCTGGGTATTGACCCGCCCCGGCAGGCTGACCCACAGAATAAAACCGCCCACTGGCCGGCTCATTTGCGTGCCTTCCGGAAAGTATTGCTGAACCGCCAGCTGGTAAGCACTGAGATTTTTGCGGTACTCCACGCGGATATAGCGCAGATGGCGGTCGTAGCCGCCGTTTTCGAGGTAAGCCGCCACCCCCATTTGCGTCACACTGCATGCCGAATGGGTACTGAAGGTCTGCAAACGCTGGATCTCGCCATGGTATTTGCTGCCAGGAATCATCCAGCCGATGCGCACACCCGGCGAAAGCGTCTTGGAAAAACTGGAGCAGTAAATCACCCGATCCTGGCGATCGTAGGCCTTGAGCGCCTTGGTTCGACCGATTTCGAACATCAGCTCGCCGTAAATATCGTCTTCAATGACCTGGATATCGAAATCCGACACCAGACGCAGCAGGTTCTTCTGCCGCTCTTCTGGCATGGTCGCGCCCAGCGGATTACTGGTTCGCGCGGTCAGCACCAGGGCCTTGATCGACCATTGGTTGGCCGCCAGTTGCAGCGCTTCCAGGCTGATACCGGTCACTGGATCGCTGGGAATCTCGATAACTTTCAGACCCAGCAGATCAGCCAGTTGCAGCAAGCCGTAATAGGCCGGCGACTCGGCAGCGATCAGATCGCCGGGGCGGGTTACCACCCTCAGGGCCATCTGCAACGCATCGACGCAGCCGTGGGTGATGATGACCTCGGACGGGTCGACCACCACACCGGCATCGCGCATGCGAATCGCCACCTGACGGCGCAATGGCTCGAAGCCCGGGCTGAACATGTAACTGAAGGCTCGCGGGCTATGAAAGCGCGTCACCTTGGCCAGTTGCTGGTGCAAGGCGCGCACTGGCAAATAGTCCACATGCGGCACGGCCGCACCGAGTGCAAAGACCCCTTCGCGGCGCGACTCCACCAGCACTTGTTGAATAATGCTGCTGCGCGTGACCAGGCTGGGCCTCTCGACCCGGGCGATATCGGGGGTCGATGCTGTCAACGCAGGCGTCTGATGCACGTAGTAACCCGACTGCGGACGGGCGCGGATCAGGCCCTGATCCTCAAGGTTGGCGTAGGCCTGCAACACCGTCGCGTGGCTGACATTGAGCTGCGAGCTCATCTTGCGCACCGAAGGTACACGCTCGCCGGGCTGATACACGCCGCGACGAATATCTTCGGCCAGCTGCTTGGCGATACGTTGGTAAAGCAACAAATTGGTCATGAATCAGCCTCACAACGACCGACAATTTTTTATTTTTTGGGAAAAACAACCATAACAGTCCAAAAGTGTACTAGGACAGTTCTTCCAGATGCGGGACATTGTGCACGCTGACAGAAATTATTGGCAGGCGTATACGCCAAAAGAGCCAGCTTTTAAGCCAAAAAAAGCCCGGCGCCCTAATGGACGCCGGGCTTTTTTAAACAAATCGTTTACCGAGGGTCGCTGAGCAGCCCTTTATCGTCGGAAAAAACGATTTCCACACGTCGGTTTTGTGCCCGACCACGCTCTGTCGCGTTTACATCCACCGGAAATTGCTCGCCATACCCTTCGACCTGAACGCGCTTTTCGTTCACGCCGAGGTCGATCAGCATATCGGCCACCGATTGAGCACGCTCTCTGGACAGTCTCAGGTTGCCCTGCCGGTCACCGGTATTGTCGGTATAGCCTTCGATACGGATGACCCTGCGAGGATTGAGCTGCAAGAACTGCACAACCTTGAGCACGGTGCGATTGGCCGAATTTTTCAGCTCCGTATCGCCCTCATCGAAGAGCATGTCGCCCAATGTCATGACCAGGCCGCGATCGCTCTGGGTCGTGGCCAGGCTCAGAATCTGGTCTTCAAGCCACTTACCCTGGCGCTGGGCACCTGCCAGTTTGGCCTCGCGCAGCGCCAGTTGCAGGCGCTGTCGATCCATCTCCATTTTCGCCAGACGCTCCTGAGACAGCACGAGGTTGCTGTGCTCACGAGCAATTTCGCTGTAGCGACTGCTCAGGTAGGCGTAATGGCGTACATCTTCAGCGCTGCCCACATAACTGGATAAACGCTCGGCCCGCGCCAGCGACTCACCGGCACGAATGACATCTTTGGGCGCACTGCGCAGCACATCGGTGTCTTCCTTGACGGCCTGGAAATCGGCACTGGCTTTTTGCAGGTCCTGATCGCTGGCGTGCTGGCTGGCGCAACCGCTCAAGCCCAGCAACAGGCAGGCACCGAAAACCGGAGCAAGACGATTCATTGGGCCTCCTTCAACTGCTTGCGCAGACGCTCGAGGCGGGTTTCAAGCTGCGCACGCTGCTCTTCGCTTTTCAGGGTCAAGACCTGGGCTTCAGCCAGCCGCGCATCGAGCTCGGCCTGTTCGGCTTGCATGCGCGCCTGTTTATAGGATTGCGCCAGCATGTCGGTACGCGCCTGGGCGAACTTGTCAGTGGCTTGCTGCATGGACGGCTGCGCCTCGGCATCGGCACCCACCGCTTTGGCTTGATGCAGCGCCTGTTCGGTCAGCTTCATTTGTTCGGACGGAGCCGGGTCATTGGCACATCCGGCCAGCGTGACGGTCGCCATGCAGGCAACCAGAAAACGAATACTCACAAAAACATTCCTACTGTTTTGAGACAGGCTGCTGCAACTGGCTTTTCCACACATCCAGATTGCGCCTGATGGCTTCATCGGCAAGGCCGGAAGCGGCCGATTCTGTCATCTTTTTCGCCAACTGTCCGCGCAACCATGGATCATTGCAGGCCGAATTGAACGACAGAGCCCAGTGCAAGCCCGGCCTGTCGACCACCACCGGCAGCGCCTGCAACGTGTCAGCCAGCCCCAGCGTCTGCGCCATGACCATCCCGGCATAACGCCCGGCCAGCACATAATCCACCTCACCCAGCACCAGCTTTTGCAGCGCCTGCGTCAGGCCCGGCACCTGCTGCAGTTGCAGATGTTGCGCCGCCTCGCTCTCGAACGCCGGCGTCAATCGGGTTCGCTGCGAAACCGCCCCCGTACGCCCGTGCAAATCTTCCAGCGCCTGAATGGCAGGCTCTGGCGTCGAACGCACCCAGATCACGATGTCGTTATGCGTCGCGGCCGGATGAATATAGTCAAACGCATCGAGCCAGGCGGCATTCAACGGCGCATCGGCGAGCAGGTCCATGCGCCCGCTGCGCACCTCTTCCTGCGCCTGGCTGCGCTTGCCGGCGTACAGAAACTCTACGCTGACGCCCAATTCTTTCAGCGCCTGACCAAGCAAATCGGCGTTGGCGCCCATCAAATGCCTGGGATCCTGCGGATCTCGCCACAGATACGGCGGCGCATCGGGACTGCCCGTCACGATCAACCGCTCGCACTTGCCGGCTGCCCATCCAGCGCCCGGCAACATCAATGAGCCCAGCAGCAGCGCGAACCAGAACGGTGGTGAAACTCGCATGGCAAAAACCTTTCAGTGGCAAAAACAAAAAACCCGCCGGCCCGACCATGCTTGCGCATGAGCCGGACCAGGCGGGTTTTACAGCAAGAAAAACCTGGGTTAAACCAGTTTTTCCAGCTCTGGTACTGCTTCGAACAGGTCCGCGACCAGGCCGTAGTCAGCCACCTGGAAGATCGGCGCTTCTTCGTCCTTGTTGATCGCCACGATCACTTTGGAGTCTTTCATGCCGGCCAGATGCTGGATGGCACCTGAAATACCTACCGCGATATACAGCTGTGGCGCAACGATCTTGCCGGTCTGACCGACCTGCATGTCGTTGGGTACAAAGCCTGCATCGACGGCGGCGCGCGAAGCACCCACCGCCGCACCGAGCTTGTCGGCCAGGGCGTACAGGTGCTTGAAGTTCTCACCGTTCTGCATGCCACGACCACCGGACACTACGATCTTGGCGGCAGTCAGTTCCGGACGGTCCGAGGTCGCCAGCTCTTCGCTGACAAAGCTCGATTTGCCGGCGTCGTGTACGGCAGCCACGGCTTCAACGGCAGCCGAACCACCTTCGGCGGCAACCGGATCGAAACCGGTGGAACGCACAGTGATGACCTTGACCGCAGCGGTCGACTGCACGGTGGCGATGGCGTTACCGGCGTAGATCGGACGCTGGAAGGTGTCAGGCGATTGAACGGCAACGATCTCGGATATCTGGTCGACATCCAGTTGTGCCGCCACACGCGGCAGAATGTTCTTGCCGTTGGAGGTGGCAGCCGCCAGTACGTGGCTGTAGCCGGCCGCCAGTTCGACGATCAGCGGCGCAACGTTTTCCGGCAGCAGGTGTGCATAGGCAGCGTTGTCGGCAACCAGCACCTTGGCAACGCCAGCGATTTTGGCAGCGGCTTCAGCGACGCCCGCAACATCCGCACCGGCAACCAGCACGTGGATGTCGCCACCGATTTTCTGGGCAGCGGCTACGGTATTGAGAGTGGCAGGCACCAACAGGCCTTTGTCGTGTTCAGCGATAACCAGGATAGTCATTAGATTACCTTCGCTTCGTTCTTCAGTTTCTCGACCAGTTCGGCCACCGATTTGACCTTGATGCCCGCGCTGCGTGCAGCCGGGGCTTCAACCTTGAGGGTCTTGTTGGTCGATGCGGTAGAAACGCCCAGCGCCTCGGGAGTCAGGGTCTCGATCGGCTTCTTCTTGGCCTTCATGATATTGGGCAAGGAAGCGTAGCGTGGCTCGTTCAGGCGCAGGTCGGTGGTGACGATGGCCGGCAGGTTCAACGAAACGGTCTGCAGGCCGCCGTCGATCTCGCGGGTCACGGCAACCTTGTCGCCACTGATCTCGACGCTGGAGGCGAAGGTGCCCTGTGCGTAACCGCTCAGCGCGGCCAGCATCTGGCCGGTCTGGTTGTTATCGCTGTCGATGGCCTGTTTGCCGAGAATCACCAGTTGTGGCTGCTCCTTGTCGACCACAGCCTTGAGCAGCTTGGCGATGGCCAGGGAGGTGAGCTCTTCGGCAGACTCGACCAGCACGCCACGGTCGGCGCCCAGCGCCAGCGCGGTGCGCAGTTGTTCCTGAGCAGTGGATGGACCCACGCTGACCACGACGATTTCGCTGGCCACGCCCTTCTCTTTCAGACGCACGGCCTCTTCCACGGCGATTTCGCAGAAAGGGTTCATGGACATCTTGACGTTGGCCAGGTCGACGCCGGAGTTGTCCGCCTTGACGCGAACCTTGACGTTGTAGTCGACCACTCTTTTGACAGCTACAAGAACCTTCATGGATTCCTCGTTACTCTCCGGTGAATAGAAGTCGCCCGGACATGACCAGGCGATTGAAATGCGTCCTCAACAAGCAATCCTGGGGAGCGCAGGCGCGGCGCATACCGTGTAACCCCAGCCTGAAACCGATTTAAAGCCGGCCAATGGCCTTCGGGGTGTGTAAAATGCGCCCCACGATATGCATCGATTCAATGGCCTGCACTGTACTCGCCTCAAGCCTTTTACAGGTCTGGCCCAATCGCAACCGGGCCTTGGGCAAGTACGAAACCGCCCGTATCTTGACCGCAACCTCCCGGACGGTCAATACGACATATCCGCCAGTCACGGGTCCCGCCTCTAGGATTTATAAGGCCTGCGGCCAATTCAAACAAACGTTTGTATTGGACCTGCACAGTGGTGTAGATATAATGCCTTCCTTTAAAAGAAGCGGCGAATTCAATGCCAGGTGCATTGTTTATCGACAGCGCTTATAGAAAATACCGTGAGCCCTTGTAGGAGATAGCCTTTGGAACGCGAATACATGGAATTCGACGTTGTGATCGTCGGAGCCGGCCCCTCCGGGCTTTCTGCCGCGTGCCGCCTGAAACAGAAGGCTGCCGATGCGGGTCAGGAAATCAGCGTCTGCGTCGTGGAAAAAGGCTCCGAAGTGGGCGCACACATTCTGTCCGGCGCCGTATTCGAACCGCGTGCACTGGATGAACTGTTCCCCGACTGGAAAGCGCTCGGCGCCCCGCTGAATACTCCGGTCAAGCGCGACGACATCTATGTGCTGCGCAGCGAGCAAAGCTCGATCAAGGTTCCCGACTTCTTTGTGCCCAAGGCCATGCACAACGAAGGCAACTACATTATCTCGCTGGGCAATCTGTGCCGCTGGCTGGCCCAGCAGGCCGAAAACCTCGGTGTCGAGATCTATCCGGGCTTCGCTGCCCAAGAGGCGCTGATCGACGAAAGCGGTGTGGTGCGCGGCATCGTCACCGGCGATCTTGGCGTGGACCGCGAAGGCAATCCCAAGGATGGCCTGTATACCCCCGGCATGGAACTGCGTGGCAAATACACGCTGTTCGCCGAAGGCTGCCGTGGCCATATCGGCAAGCAACTGATCAAGCGCTTCGAGCTCGATAAAGAAGCCGACGTGCAGCATTACGGCATCGGCATCAAGGAACTGTGGGAAATCGACCCGGCCAAACATGAACCGGGCCTGGTGGTACACACCGCTGGCTGGCCGCTAGACAGCGCCAACATGGGCGGCTCGTTCCTTTATCACCTGGAAAACAACCAGGTGGTGGTCGGCCTGATCATCGACCTGTCGTACAGCAACCCGTACCTGTCGCCGTTCGATGAATTCCAGCGCTATAAACATCACCCGGTGGCCAAGCAGTACCTGGAAGGTGGCAAGCGCATCAGCTATGGCGCCCGCGCCATCGTCAAGGGCGGCTACAACTCGCTGCCGAAAATGGTATTCCCCGGCGGCGCGCTGATCGGCTGCGATCTGGGCACCCTGAACTTCGCCAAGATCAAGGGCAGCCACACCGCCATGAAGTCCGGCATGCTGGCCGCAGAAGCCGTGGCCGATGCGTTGATCGCCGGCACCGAAGGCGGCGATACGCTGAACACCTATGTCGAAGGCTTCAAGGCCAGCTGGCTGCACGACGAGCTGTTCGCGTCGCGCAACTTCGGCCCGGCCATGCACAAGTTCGGCCCTATCGCCGGCGCAGGCTTTGCGTTCCTCGAGCAGAATATCTTCGGCAACAAGCTGCCATTTACCCTGCACGACACCAAGCCGGACTATGCCTGCCTGAAGCTGGCCAGCGAATCGAAAAAGATCGTCTACCCCAAGCCCGATGGCAAGCTGAGCTTCGACAAGCTCAGTTCGGTATTCCTCTCCAGCACCAACCATGAAGAGGAACAACCGTGCCACTTGAAGCTCATCGACCCGAGCATTCCGATTGCCAAGAACCTGCCGCTGTACGATGAGCCTGCCCAGCGTTATTGCCCGGCCGGTGTGTACGAAGTGGTGACGCAAGAAGACGGCGAGAAACGCTTCCAGATCAACGCGCAAAACTGCGTGCACTGCAAGACCTGCGACATCAAGGACCCGTCGCAGAACATCACCTGGGTCACCCCGGAAGGCGCAGGCGGCCCGAACTACCCCAATATGTAAAAGCCCGCGGCAAGCCACAAGCGATTCGGCGTCCTGCGCGTTTTGATCTTGTGGCTTGCAGCTTAGAGCTTCAAAGAAATCCCCTCCTGCCCCGGGCTGCGCTCGAAATAGCGTTTGTACTCGCGCCCGAACTGCGACGCACTCTGATACCCGACTTTCAACGCGACCTGGGCCACGCCCAGGCCGTCGGTGACCAGCATCTGCTGGGCCTTGAGCAACCTCAAGCGCTTGAGGTACTGCACCGGCGACAACAAGGTGCTGCGCTTGAAGTGCTCATGGAAGGTCGACACGCTCATGTTCGCGCAGCGGGCCAGGGTTTCGACGTTCAGCGGCTCGGCGTAATGCTCGTGCAAGTAAGTGACCGACGCCGCCACCCGCGCAAATTGCCCCTGCTGCTCGACCAGCGCCCGCAACACTCCCGCCTGTGGTCCGCGCAGCGCGCTGTACAGCACATCGCGCAGCCGCGCCTGGCCCATCACTTGACACTCCAGTGGATCATGCAGACAGCGCAATAGCCGCTCGACGCTTTCGCGCATGCCGGTATCGAACTGCACCGAAGTCATCGATTCCGGGGTCTGCTGGCGGCTCTCATGGCCGTCCACCGGCCCCATGGCCTGCACCAGCTCACCGAGCAGGGTGCGATCCATCGCCACAGAAACCCCGTACAGCGGCATCTCCGGGGTGGCGAACGTCTCGCACTTGAATGGCACCGACAAGGCCTGAATCAGATAATGCCCGGCACCGTACTCAAAGGTTCTGGGCCCCAGAAACGCCACCTTGCTGCCTTGGGCGACGATCATCAGGCTCGGCTCGTAGATCTGCGGGCTGCTGCCCATGTGGCTGAAGGCGCTGATCAGCTTCACCTCCGGCAGACGGGTCGACACCCAGCCCGGCGTCACCGCCAGCGACTGGATCAGGGACACGAGGATGGCATTGGCTTGCAGGTGACGGGTCAGTTGCATAAGGGCACACGGGTAGAGAATCAGACAGGCCCATCATCGCAGATCTGCGCCTCTTGAATGTCACCTCAGGTCAGTCGCCGGAGAATCAGGCATGAATCACGGAGAAATGGCCATGGCCGCGAGCCGCCTTGATGACGACAATGGTTCGCCTCAACACGTTGTCATTTTTGCGAGGCTTCTCATGTATACCGCCATCGGTTATGCCGCCCAATCCCCTACCGCGCCACTGGCCCCCATGACCTTCGAGCGCCGCAGCCTGCGCGCCGACGATGTCGCCATCGAGATCCTCTACTGCGGCGTTTGCCACTCCGATATCCACCAGGCACGCAACGAGTGGGGCATTGCTGTCTACCCGCTGATGCCCGGCCACGAAATCGTCGGCAAGGTCACCGCCACCGGTGCCGATGCCACCCGCTACAAGGTCGGCGATCTGGTCGGTGTCGGTTGCATGGTCGACTCGTGCCGTACCTGCAAGGCGTGCCAGGCCGATCTGGAGCAGTATTGCCAGGAAGGTCCGACCATGACCTACGCGACGCCTGACCGGGTCGACGGCAGCAACACCATGGGCGGCTATTCCAGCAGCATCGTGGTCAGCGAGCACTTTGTCGTGCGCATCCCGGAAACCCTCGACCCGGCCGCCGCCGCACCGATTCTGTGTGCAGGCATCACCACCTATTCGCCGCTCAAGCACCACGGCGTCAAGGCGGGCGACAAGGTCGGCGTACTGGGCATGGGCGGCCTGGGCCATATGGGCATCAAGCTGGCCAAGGCCATGGGCGCCGAGGTCACGCTGTTCACCCGCTCCGCCGCCAAGGCCGCCGAAGCGCGTCGCCAGGGTGCCGATCACGTGATCGTCTCCACCGATGCCGAGCAGATGAAAGCCGCTGCCGGGCGCTTTGACTTCCTGCTCGACACCATTCCGGTGCAGCACGACCTCAATCCCTACCTGGAAACCCTGACGTTCGATGGCGTGCATATTCTGGTCGGCCTGATCGAACCAATCGACCCACCGGTGCACGCAGGCAACCTGGTACTCCAGCGCCGGGTACTGGCCGGCTCGTTGATCGGCGGCGTCGCAGAAACCCAGGAAGTGCTGGATTTCTGCGCCGAGCACAACATCAGTTGCGACATCGAAATGCTCGATATCCGCAATATCAACCAGGCCTACGAGCGCATGCTGGCCGGCGATGTGAAATACCGCTTCGTCATCGACATGGCCATGCTCAAGGCCTGATCAACTCGCCACAGCGACCTTGATACCGGATCTGCCCGCCCGACAATTGCGGGCAGATCCCGATCACGCCATACTCCTGATCATTCAGCCCTGCCTGCCCGTCGGATCATCCGAGGGTGGTAACGCGACTGAAATCCCCCCTCTCCTTTCTCGCCTTGGCTGGCAGTACGTTTTCGGCCGCTCATTTCCCTCAAGTTCAAGGACATGTGCCATGAAACGTTTTCTGGTGCTCGACAGCTTTCGCGGGCTGTGTGCGTTGGCCGTGGTGGTCTATCACTCACACATTCTGCAAGGCTTCAGCGAATGGCTGTTTTTCAGGAACGCCCACTCTCTGGTGGCGTTCTTCTTCGTACTCAGCGGCTTTGTGATCAGCCACGCTTATGCCGGCCGGCTGCATTCACGCCAGCAATTGCGGCAATTCGTGGTATCGCGCACCTGGCGGATTTATCCGTTGCACCTGGCAATGCTGCTGGCGGCCGTGGGCCTGGAGTGCGTCAAGGCAGTGGCCGAGCAGGCAGGCGTGCCCTTTGGCAGCGGCAGTTTCAGCGGCCCGCGGGCACCGGCAGAAATTTTGCCCAACCTGCTGTTGATCCAGTCGTGGTGGCCGGGCTTCGATGCCATGTCGTTCAATTACCCGGCCTGGAGCATCAGCGTCGAGTTCTATCTGTATCTGCTGTTCGGCCTGCTGAGCCTGGTCCTGCCGAGCCTTGCCAGATACGCCTTCGGCCTGTTGGCGCTGGGCGCGTTTGTGGCCCTGTACCGTGAAGCCGGGCTGCCCACCGAACTGGCACTGCGTGGCATCGGCTGCTTTTTCGCCGGCTGCATGACTTATCAGTTGTATCTGAAGGCGCAAGGCCTGCGCTTGAGCACCTGGCAGGCAAGTGTTCTGGAGCTGATCGCATTGATCACGACAGGACTGGCAATCACTTATGCCGGTGACGGGCAGAATCTGGCGCTGGCATTGCTGTTCTGCCTGGTGGTCGGCGTGTTCGCCTTTGAAGCCGGCGTGGTTTCCAGGGGACTGCGCAGTGCGGGGTTTATCTGGCTTGGCACCTTGTCGTATTCGGTGTACCTGACCCATGCGCTGGTGCTCATGTTGCTGTCGATCACGGCCAGCCTGATCGAGAAAATCAGCGGGCACGCGCTGACGGTGCAGCATGGCGGCACAGACGGCCTGCACCGTTATTTCAGCTCGGGCAGCGCGATGGGCGATAACGCCTTCCTGCTCGCGCAACTGGCGCTGGTGCTGGGCGTGTCGGTGCTCACCTGGCGCTTCATCGAGCAGCCCGGCATCGCCCTCGGCAAGCGCATGAGCAGGCCTGGCGCCACAGCCGGCAGCGCTGATTTCGGCAAACCGGCAGCCTGAATCGTACTCATAAAAAAACCGCCTTCACAGGCGGTTTTTTGTTCAGCAAGGCAACTCAGCGCTCCAGCAGGATCCGCAGCATGCGACGCAGCGGCTCGGCCGCGCCCCACAGCAACTGGTCACCGACCGTGAAGGCGCCCAGGTATTGCGAACCCATGTTCAGCTTGCGCAGACGACCAACCGGCACGCTCATGGTGCCGGTGACGGCCGTCGGGCTCAGCTCCTTGATGCTGGCTTCGCGGTGGTTCGGCACCAGCTTGACCCAAGGGTTGTGCTGGCTGATCAAGCCTTCGATGTCCGCAATCGGCACATCCTTGTTCAGCTTGATGGTCAGCGCCTGGCTGTGGCAACGCATGGCGCCGATGCGCACGCAGATGCCGTCGACCGGGATCGGGCTCTTGAAGCGGCCCAGAATCTTGTTGGTCTCGGCCTGGGCCTTCCACTCTTCGCGGCTCTGGCCGTTCGGCAGTTCCTTGTCGATCCATGGAATCAGGCTGCCGGCCAGCGGCGCGCCGAAGTTCTCGGTCGGGAACGCATCGCCACGCATGGCGTCGGCCACCTTGCGGTCGATGTCGAGGATGGCACTGGCCGGGTTGGCCAGGTCATCGGCTACCGAGGCATTGACCGCGCCCATCTGGCGAATCAGCTCGCGCATGTTCTGCGCACCGGCGCCCGAGGCCGCCTGATAGGTCATGGCGGTCATCCACTCGACCAGACCGGCTTCAAACAGACCGCCCAGGCCCATCAGCATCAGGCTGACGGTGCAGTTGCCGCCGATGTAGTTCTTGGTGCCCGCATCCAGCTGCTGGTCGATGACCTTGCGGTTGACCGGGTCCAGCACGATGACCGCATCGTCCTGCATGCGCAGGCTGGAAGCGGCATCGATCCAGTAACCCTGCCAGCCGGCCTCACGCAGCTTGGGGAACACCTCGTTGGTGTAGTCGCCGCCCTGGCAGGTCAGAATCACGTCGAGGGTTTTCAGCTCTTCGATGCTGTACGCATCTTTCAGAGGCGCTACGTCCTTACCGACCGATGGCGCTGTTCCGCCGACATTGGAGGTGGTGAAAAACACCGGCTCAATGAGGTCGAAGTCCTGTTCTTCACGCATCCGCTGCATGAGCACGGAACCGACCATGCCACGCCAACCGATCAGACCTACACGTTTCATCGCTACACCTTACCTAAAAGTGGGACCGCCGCCGCGCCTGTGGGGAATGGCGACGGGCCAGAGAGATTACAGATTTCGCAGCGCGGCGACTACCGCATCACCCATTTCGCGGGTGCCGACTTTCTGTTTGCCGTCCGACCAGATATCACCGGTACGCAGGCCTTGATCCAGTACCACGCTGACCGCTTTCTCGATCGCGTCGGCCACATCGCCCAGGTTGAAGCTGTAACGCAGCATCATCGACACCGAGAGGATGGTCGCCAGCGGGTTGGCAATGCCCTGGCCTGCGATGTCCGGGGCCGAACCGTGGCAAGGCTCGTACATGCCCTTGTTATTGGTGTCCAGCGACGCCGACGGCAGCATGCCGATGGAGCCGGTGAGCATCGAAGCCTGGTCAGACAGGATGTCGCCGAACATGTTGTCGGTCACGATCACATCGAACTGCTTGGGCGCACGCACCAGTTGCATGGCGGCGTTGTCGACGTACATGTGGCTCAGTTCGACGTCCGGGTAGTCCTTGGCCACTTGCTCGACCACTTCACGCCACAACTGGCTGGAGGCCAGAACGTTGGCCTTGTCGACCGAGCACAGCTTCTTGCCGCGCACACGGGCCATGTCGAAGCCGACACGGGCGATGCGGCGGACTTCGCTTTCGCTGTACGGCAGGGTGTCGTAAGACTGGCGCTCGCCGTTTTCCAGCACACGTGTGCCGCGCGGCGCACCGAAGTAGATGCCACCGGTCAGCTCGCGAACGATCAGGATGTCGAGGCCGGCAACGATTTCCGGCTTCAGGCTCGAGGCTTCAGCCAGTTGCGGGTACAGAATGGCCGGACGCAGATTGCCGAACAGACCCAGTTGCGCACGGATTTTCAGCAGGCCGCGCTCAGGACGAATGTCACGCTCGATGGTGTCCCACTTCGGGCCACCGACCGCGCCCAACAGTACAGCGTCTGCTGCGCGGGCGCGTTCCAGGGTTTCATCGGCCAGTGGCACGCCGTGCTTGTCGATGGCCGCGCCACCGATCACGTCGAAGCCCAGCTCGAAGTCCAGGTTGTACTTCTGGTTGGCCAGTTCCAGTACCTTGACCGCTTCGTCCATGATTTCAGGACCGATGCCGTCACCTGGGAGAATCAGAATCTGCTTGCTCATAACATCCTCGGTTGTGTGCTTGCCGCGCAGAGCGCCTGCTTATAGACGCTGTGCCCGGTGAAAAACTTATCGCCCGGCCCACAGCACCAGAACATCGGTGCTGAACGAGCCGTCTTCAGCGATTTCAAAATATTCGCGGACCTCGCTGCCCATGGCCTGTTGCAGCTCACGGATCGCCACGCGCAGGGCTTGTGGGGTGCGCATGCGCTCAACCCACGAAGCAAATTCCAGGTGCAGCCGCTGACGTGTATGGCTGCGGGTAAACAAGCCCGCCTCGCTGACCTGACGCAGCCACTCGGCGGCCGAATAGTCGCGCACATGGCTGGTGTCGCGCAGTACCTCCACCGTTTGCAGGTAGGTGTCCAGCAACGGGCTGCCCGGTGACATCACGTCGATAAAGGCCGCGACGCCGCCCGGCTTGAGTACCCGACGCACTTCGCGCAGGGCCAGGCCCAGGTCGCTCCAGTGATGCGCCGAATAACGGCTGAAGACGAAGTCGAACTCGCCATCCTCGAACGGCAAACGCTCGGCGGCGCCGCGCTGGGTACGAACATTGTCCAGCCCACGGGCCTCTGCGGTGTCACGAACCACGTCGAGCATCTGCTGCGACAGGTCATAAGCCACTACTTCGCCAACAGCGGCTGCGACATTAAAGCTAACGTGCCCTGCCCCGCAACCCAGATCCAGCACCCGCGCATCGCTGCGGCCCTGAACTTCGGCCTGCAATAGCGCAAACTCGGTGCCTTGAGCGTGTACGGCGCTGGTCAGATACGCGGCGGCCTGTTCGCCGAACTGGCGCTGAACAACCTGGGTATGCGGGGATTGGGTCATGTCGATACACCTTGTGTGGGGTTTTTCGCAGCCATGGCCGCGCCCACGTTATCCGTAGGAGCGGCCCGTCGGTGATCCGTGCTGCGAAACACCCGTCAATGCATCAGTCGCGGAACAGCCATGGCTGGCTGGCACGGTGTCTGGCTTCAAAGCTCTGGATGGAGTCCGAATCGACCAGGGTCAGGCCGATGTCGTCCAGGCCGTTGAGCAGGCAATGCTTGCGGAAGGCGTCGACTTCAAAGCTCAGCACCTTGCCGTCGGGACGGGTCACGGTCTGTGCCTGCAAGTCGATGCTCAGCTGATAGCCAGGCTCGGCTTCAACCTGCTTGAACAGCTGGTCGACTTCATCTTCCGCCAGGATGATCGGCAACATGCCGTTCTTGAAGCTGTTGTTGAAGAAGATGTCGGCATAGCTCGGCGCGATGATCGCGCGAAAACCGTACTCTTCCAGCGCCCATGGCGCGTGTTCACGGCTGGAGCCGCAACCGAAGTTCTCCCGCGCCAGCAACACGCTGGCGCCTTGATAACGGGCGTTGTTGAGCACGAAATCATGGTTCAGCGGGCGCTTGGAGTTGTCCTGGTAGGGCTGGCCCACGTCCAGGTAACGCCACTCGTCGAACAGGTTCGGGCCGAAGCCGGTGCGCTTGATCGATTTCAGAAACTGCTTGGGGATGATCTGGTCGGTGTCGACATTCGCACGGTCCAGAGGCGCCACAAGGCCGTTGAGCTGGGTAAAGGCTTTCATGCTGGGCTCCTTAGTGCTGGATCAGTTCGCGAACATCGATGAAACGGCCGGTCACGGCAGCGGCCGCGGCCATGGCCGGGCTGACCAGGTGAGTACGACCACCGGCGCCTTGACGCCCTTCGAAGTTACGGTTGGAGGTCGACGCGCAGTGCTCGCCGGAGCCCAGGCGGTCGGGGTTCATGGCCAGGCACATCGAGCAGCCCGGTTCACGCCATTCGAAGCCGGCTTCGATAAACACCTTGTCCAGCCCTTCCTGCTCGGCCAGTTCCTTGATCAGGCCAGAGCCTGGTACAACAATGGCTTGCTTGATGGTCGAGGCGACCTTGCGGCCCTTGGCGATCTCGGCGGCAGCGCGCAGGTCTTCGATCCGCGAGTTGGTGCACGAGCCGATGAACACCCGGTCCAGCTTGATATCGGTGATCGGCTGGTTGGCCTGCAGGCCCATGTACTTGAGGGCGCGTTCGATGGAGCCGCGCTTGACCAGGTCTTGCTCCTGGGCAGGATCGGGCACGTTCTGATCGACGGCCAGCACCATTTCAGGCGAAGTGCCCCAGCTGACTTGCGGCTTGATCTGCGCAGCGTCGAGCTCGACCACGGTGTCGAACACCGCATCGGGGTCGGACACCAGGTCTTTCCAGGCCTCTACCGCCTTGTCCCAGTCCTGCCCCTTGGGCGCGAATGGACGGCCCTTGACGTAGGCGATGGTCTTTTCATCGGTGGCAACCATGCCGACCCGGGCACCGGCCTCGATGGACATGTTGCAGATGGTCATGCGGCCTTCGACGGACAGGTCGCGAATCGCGCTGCCGGCAAACTCCATGGCATGGCCGTTACCGCCGGCGGTGCCGATCTTGCCGATCACGGCCAGCACGATGTCTTTGGCGGTCACGCCGAACGGCAACTGGCCTTCGACCTTGACCAGCATATTCTTCATTTTCTTGGCGACCAGGCACTGGGTGGCCAGTACGTGCTCGACTTCGGAGGTGCCGATGCCGTGAGCCAGTGCACCGAAGGCGCCGTGGGTCGAGGTGTGCGAGTCGCCGCAGACCACGCTCATGCCAGGCAAGGTTGCGCCCTGCTCGGGACCGACAACGTGGACGATGCCCTGGCGCGGGTCGTTCATCTTGAATTCGGTGATGCCGTATTCGTCACAGTTGTCGTCCAGGGTCTGGACCTGCAAACGCGAGACTTCATCGGCAATGGCTTCGATACCGCCCTTGCGCTCGGCGGTGGTCGGCACGTTGTGGTCCGGCGTGGCGACGATCGAGTCGACCCGCCATGGCTTGCGCCCGGCCAGGCGCAGACCTTCGAAGGCTTGCGGCGACGTTACTTCGTGGATGATATGGCGGTCGATGTAGATCAGCGACGAACCGTCGTCGCGCTGCTTGACCACGTGCGAATCCCACAACTTGTCGTAAAGCGTTTTGCCAGCCATCAGACATCTTCCTCATCAGCGTCTTTCTATGCCTTGGGTAATCAATGAAGGCTCGATGACCCCTTGGCTTGTGCGGACAATGCTATGGAATATGTTTAAATAACTCAAATTCATAATTTTCATGCTTTGGATAACCAACTGGAATGCGACGCCATGGATCTCGCTAATCTCAACGCTTTTATCGCGATTGCCGAAATCGGTAGCTTTTCCGGGGCCGGCGAACGCTTGCACCTGACCCAGCCGGCGATCAGTAAACGCATTGCCGGGCTGGAGCAGCAGCTCGATGTCCGGCTGTTCGATCGCCTGGGCCGTGAAGTCAGCCTGACCGAGGCAGGCCGCGCACTGTTGCCGCGCGCCTATCAGATCCTCAATGTGCTCGATGACACCCGCAGAGCCCTGACCAACCTGACCGGCGAGATCAGTGGCCGCCTGACGCTGGCCACCAGTCACCACATCGGCCTGCATCGCCTGCCGCCGGTATTGCGCACCTTTACCCGCCTCTACCCACAAGTGGCGCTGGACATTCAGTTTCTGGACTCGGAAATTGCCTACGAAGAAATTTTGCATGGCCGCGCCGAACTGGCCGTCATTACCCTGGCACCCACTCCGCATTCACTGGTGCGTGCGGTGCCGGTGTGGGATGACCCGCTGGACTTTGTCGCAGCGCCCGAGCATCCGCTGGCCAATAGCGGCCCGGTGAGCCTTGAGGATATTGTGCGTTACCCTGCGGTATTTCCTGGCGGCAATACCTTTACCCATCACATTGTCAGCGGATTGTGCGAGGCACGCGGATTGAAGCCGGACATCGCGATGAGCACCAATTACATGGAAACCATCAAAATGATGGTTTCCATTGGTCTGGCATGGAGCGTACTTCCGCGTACCATGCTCGACGAGCAGGTGGCACGCATCCCTTTGCCCGGCATACAGCTTAATCGCCAGCTAGGCTATATCCTGCACACCGAGCGTACCCTGTCGAATGCCGCCAAGGCATTCATGGCGCTGCTCGACGCAGAGACACGACCCTCGTAACCTGAGGGCTGCTGGACGCAGAACGATCGTTTTACCGGCTTTTTCATTCAGGCTCGTGATCCCATGCCCAATCCCGTGGACCGTAACTCTCTGCTGGAGCAGACGCTCAAGCAAACCCGCGAGCAACTGCAGCTGGTTCTGGAAGCCGCCTGCATGGGCACCTGGGACTGGCATATTCCCAGCAATATGCTCGACGCCTCACCGCGCGCCGCGCAACTGCATGGCCTGCCCGCAGCGCACTGGCAGCAACCCGGCGAAGCCTTTTTCCAGCGCTTGCCCAGCGATGAGCGTCAGCGCCTGCTCAGCCTCTATCGCGGCTGGCTCGACGGCCACAGCGAGCCTCTGCAAGCTACCTATCGCCTTGACCTGCCCGACGGCAGCACACGCCTGCTGGAAACCCGTGCGCACCTGTACCGCGACGAGCATGGCGCCCCGTTGCGCCTGTTCGGCACCTTGCTCGACATCACCAGCCAGCAGGCCCAGGCGGCACTGGACGACACCCGGGAGAAGTTCGCCAAGGCGTTTCACTCCAGCCCCGACTCGATCACCATCACCGAGCGCACCAGTGGTCGCTATCTGGAGGTCAACGACGGCTTCTGTCGCCTGACTGGCTACAGCATCGAGGAGGTGCTCGGGCGTACCGCCCACGACATCAACATCTGGGGCAGCGTCGAGCAGCGCCTGCAAATGGTCGCGTACCTGCAACAGCATGGCCGCATCAATCACCGCGAAATGATCGGACGCAACAAACAGGGCGATTTGCTGGTGCTGGATGTCTGCGTCGAGCCCATTACCCTGCATGACATCGACTGCCTGCTGATGACCGCGCGCGACATCACCCAGCTCAAGAGTGCCCAGGCGCAGGTTCAGCACCTGGCCTACCACGATTCATTGACCAACCTGCCCAACCGCGCCCTGCTCACCGACCGGCTCAGCCAACAGATTTCCCTGCTCAGGCATCACAACCTGCGCGGCGCCTTGATGTTTCTCGACCTGGATCATTTCAAGCACATCAACGATTCGCTGGGCCATCCGCTGGGCGACAGCGTGCTGAAAATCGTCACCGCCCGCCTGGAAGCCAGCGTGCGCCAGGAAGACACCGTGGCGCGCCTGGGCGGCGATGAGTTCGTGGTCCTGATCAGCGGCCTTGCGGGCAGCCGCAAACAGGTGACCGAGCAGGTCCGCGAACAGGCCGACACGCTGCGCGAGCTGTTATCCGAGCCAATGTTCCTGGATGGTCACCGCCTGCAGGTCACGCCCAGCATCGGCATTGCCCTGATTCCCGATCACGGCACCCACCCCGCCGACTTGCTCAAGCGCGCCGATATCGCCCTGTATCGCGCCAAGGACTCGGGACGCAACACCTCACAGCTGTTTCACTACAGCATGCAAAGGGCGGCCAGCGATCGCCTGCGCCTGGAAAACGATCTGCGCATGGCGCTGGTGCGCAGCGAGTTTTACCTGTGCTATCAGGCCCAGGTGGACGCCCGCGACCAACGCATCATTGGTGCCGAGGCCCTGTTGCGCTGGCATCACCCTGAACACGGCCTGCTGGCACCCTCGCAATTTGTGCCGGTACTGGAAGAAAGCGGGATGATTCTGGAGGTCGGCAGCCGGGTGCTGGAACAGGCTTGCCAGGCATGCAGCCAATTGCTGCGCCAGGGGCTGATCGAAAGAAACGACTTCAAGATGGGTGTGAATATCAGTCCGCGCCAGTTTCATCAGATCGACTTTGTCGAGCGCATCGAGCGCACGCTGCAAACCTGCCAATTGCCCGGCAGCATGCTCAAACTGGAAATCACCGAAAGCATGGTCATCCAGAACATGGACGACACCATCACCAAGATGCAGCGTCTGAAGAAAACAGGCATCAGTTTCGCGATGGACGATTTCGGCACCGGCTACTCGTCGCTGACCTACCTCAAACGCTTGCCGATCGACACCTTGAAGATCGACCAGTCGTTCGTGCGCGATGCGTGCAGTGATCCCAATGATGCTGAAATCATCCGCGCCATTGCCGCCATGGCCCAGAGCCTGAACCTGCACGTCATCGCCGAAGGCGTGGAAACCCCCGAGCAACTGGCGTTTCTTCAGCACTCGGGGTGCCATGTCTATCAGGGCTATCTGTTCAGCGAGCCACTGGAAGACCCGGCATTCGAAGCCCTGCTGCGATTGCAGGGGCATTTGCAGGAAGATGTATCAAGGGTGCCGACCTGAACTACGCCGCGTGATGCTCAGGCGCACAACCCAGCAGCCTGCCCACCCGCTCGCAGTCGGTTTCACGGCGCAGCAGGTCGAACATGACCGTTGCTTCCGGGTAGCTCTTGGTCAGCAGCGCCAGCCATTGCTTGAGACGGCCCGGCGCCTGCAGCGCGGTCAGCTTGACCAGGCAGGCGGCCCAGAACAGCCGCAGCATCGGCTGCAGCTCGGCCCAGGTCAGCGGCTCGACGGTCTCGCCGCGCGCTGTGGCCGCGATCTGCCGCGCCAAGTCAGGCTTTGCCACCAAGCCACGGCCCAGCATGATGTCTTTCGCGCCGCAGACAGACTTGCAACGCTGCCAGTCTTCGACGCTCCAGATCTCGCCATTGGCGACCACAGGCACCTTGACCACTTCCTGAATGCGCGCAATCCACTCCCAATGCGCCGGCGGCTTGTAGCCGTCGAGCTTGGTGCGGGCATGCACCACGATGCGTGCTGCGCCGCCATCGACCAGCGCACGGGCGCAATCAAGCGCCTGATCGGTATTTTCATAGCCCAGGCGCATCTTGGCGGTGACCGGAATATCGGCCGGCACCGCCCGGCGCACCTGGCTGACGATGGAATGCAGCAGCTCTGGCTCGCGCAGCAGGATCGCACCGCCGCGCGAGCGGTTGACGGTCTTGGCCGGGCAGCCGAAGTTGAGGTCCAGCACCGGCGCGCCCAGCTCACAGGCAAAGGCTGCATTTTCCGCCAGGCAACCGGGATCGGAGCCGAGCAACTGCACATGCATCGGCACACCGGCGGCGGTTTTTGCACCGTTGGGCAGCTCGGAGGCCAGTTTGTAAAAGTAACTGGCAGGCATCAGCCGGTCGGTCACCCGGATGAACTCGGTCACGCACCAGTCGATGCCACCGACCCGGGTCAGTACATCGCGCAGAATGTCGTCAACCAGGCCTTCCATGGGCGCCAGGGCAATTTGCATGGGTGATACTCGAAAAAAAGTCCGGCAGTTTACTGGGCGCCACCGGGAATGGAAACGTCAGCCGGGCAGATTGCTGCGCCATAACCGCCGATAAACTCATCGGGCATGCGTTTGGGACGACCGCTGGACAGCTCGATACAGACAAATGTGGTGTGCGCACGCAGCAGGGTCACGCCATCGGCGGCGCGGCGGAGTTGAAAGCGCCGGGTCATTTTCAGGCGCTTGTCCCAGCCGACAATCCAGGTCGCCAGTTGCAGCTCATCGTTTTCGTAAGCACTGGCCAGGTAATCGATTTCATGGCGGGTGACGGCCATGGCCCGATCCAGACGCCGGTATTCGCTCAGATCCAGACCAAGCTGCTGCGAATGGCGCCAGGCACTGCGTTCCAGCCAGGTGACATACACCGCATTGTTGGCGTGGCCCAACCCGTCGATATCGTCAGCGGTGACAGTCAGATCGATGATGAAAGGCGTTGCGAGGTCCCAGACCATGCGTGCTCCTGCGGTGGCGGCTTCAATAGACGCAGCAGTGTAGCAAGCGCAAGTGCAGAGCATGGCGGGTGGGGACAGGGAAAACAAAACGCTGAAAAAACAAAAGGGCCATTCAATAAACGAATGACCCTTGGGCCCGCATACGCGGAAAATTGTGGCGTCCCCTAGGGGACTCGAACCCCTGTTACCGCCGTGAAAGGGCGGTGTCCTAGGCCACTAGACGAAGGGGACGCAAAACCTTCTATCGGATCCGCCTTGCGGCGAACCTGGCAAATTGGTGGAGCTAAGCGGGATCGAACCGCTGACCTCCTGCATGCCATGCAGGCGCTCTCCCAGCTGAGCTATAGCCCCGAATTTAACGCCCTGCGGCGCAGATCAGCCTTACGGCATCACTGGGTAAAACTGGCGTCCCCTAGGGGACTCGAACCCCTGTTACCGCCGTGAAAGGGCGGTGTCCTAGGCCACTAGACGAAGGGGACGCAAAACCTTCTATCGGATCCGCCTTACGGCGAACCTGGCAAAATTGGTGGAGCTAAGCGGGATCGAACCGCTGACCTCCTGCATGCCATGCAGGCGCTCTCCCAGCTGAGCTATAGCCCCGAATTTAACGCCCTGCGGCGCAGATCAGCCTTACGGCATCACTGGGTAAAACTGGCGTCCCCTAGGGGACTCGAACCCCTGTTACCGCCGTGAAAGGGCGGTGTCCTAGGCCACTAGACGAAGGGGACGCAAAACCTTCTATCGGATCCGCCTTACGGCGAACCTGGCAAAATTGGTGGAGCTAAGCGGGATCGAACCGCTGACCTCCTGCATGCCATGCAGGCGCTCTCCCAGCTGAGCTATAGCCCCACATCAGTGGACGGGGCGCATGTTAAGAGCGTTTGGAATATCTGTCAAATTTATTTTCGAGGAATTTCAAAAAAAAATTCCGATATAACAACCACTTACCGCCTCAAGCCGAAAAAACCTGTAGCCGGACGGCTGCCGACGCCCTGTTTTCAGGGGGCCGGCAGCCGTTCCTGAGGAGTCAGCCGATAGCGCCCAGCAGCTTTTCCCATTCCTTGTTTTCTTTCTTCGACACACCGCCCAACAGATCAAGCGCCTGGCGCAGACGGAAGCGGGTCAGGTCGGGGCCGAGGATTTCCATGGCATCGAGCACCGACACCGAGCTGGCTTGGCCTGTGATCGCTGCAAACATCAGCGGCATGGCATCGCGCAGCTTCAACTGCAGATGATCGACCACCGCCTGGATGGTGGCGGTAATCGCCTCCTTGTTCCACTGACGCAGCGACTCAAGCTTCCACAGCAGCAACTGCATCAACTGACGCACCTGCTCAGGCGAGAGCTTCTTGTGCTCGAACAGGGCCGCATCGGGGTTCACGCCACCGGCGAAGAAGAAACCGGCCAGCGGTGCAACCTGGCTGAAGGTCTCTACCCTGCCCTGCACATGCGGGGCAATCTGCATCAGGTACTCGGGGTTGAACGCCCACTGCTGCAGGCGGCTGGCAAACTGCTCGACCGGCAGTTCACGCAGCCACTGACCATTGAGCCACGAGAGCTTCTCGATATCGAAGATCGGCCCACCCAGAGAAATACGCGACAGGTCGAAGTTGTCGACCATTTCCTGCAAGGTGAATTTCTCGCGCTCGTCAGGCATCGACCAGCCCATGCGGCCCAGATAGTTGAGCATCGCCTCAGGCATGAAGCCCATGCGCTCGTAGAAGGTCACCGAGGTCGGATTCTTGCGCTTGGACAGCTTGCTCTTGTCCGGGTTACGCAGCAGCGGCATGTAGCACAACTGCGGCTTGTCCCAGCCGAAGTATTCGTAAAGCAGAATCAGCTTGGGCGCCGAGGGCAGCCACTCTTCGCCGCGCAACACGTGGGTGATGCCCATCAGGTGGTCATCGACCACGTTGGCCAGGAAGTAGGTCGGCAGGCCGTCGGCCTTCATCAGGACCTGCATGTCCATGCGGTCCCACGGAATCTCGACATCGCCACGCAGCAGGTCAGGCACCACGCAAACGCCTTCGCTTGGCACCTTCATGCGGATGACATGCGGCTCGCCGGCGGCCAGGCGGCGCTGGACTTCTTCTGGCGACAACAACAGCGCACGGCCGTCATAACGCGGGGTTTCGCCGCGCGCCTGCTGCTCGGCACGCATCTGGTCCAGCTCTTCGGCGGTGCAGAAGCACGGGAAGGCGTGACCCATTTCAACCAGTTGGCGGGCGTATTCGCGGTAGATATCGCCCCGCTCGCTCTGCCGGTACGGACCGTGCGGACCGCCGACATCCGGGCCTTCGTTCCACTCGATGCCCAGCCAGCGCAGCGCGTCGAAAATCTGCTGCTCGGACTCGCGGGTGGAACGTACCTGGTCGGTGTCTTCGATCCGCAGAATGAACTCGCCGCCATGCTGCTTGGCGAAGCAGTAGTTGAACAGCGCGATATACGCGGTGCCGACGTGGGGATCGCCGGTAGGCGATGGCGCGATGCGGGTACGAACGGTGGTCATGGATAATCCCGGATAGGTCGATCAAACGACGAATCTTAGCAGGACCCAACGCAGCTGTAAGCTGCAAGCCACAGCCGTAGGAGTGAGCGTAAAGCTCGCGAAGAGGCCTGCACCTTCAACATGTTCGGTGGCTGACAGTCTGCATTCGCGAGCTTTACGCTCACTCCTGCGCGTTTTCATACCTTGAGCAGGCGTTCGCGGAGTTTGGTGATTTCGTCGCGCATCTGGGCCGCAGCCTCGAATTCCAGGTCGCGGGCCAGTTCGTACATTTTTTCTTCCAGTTGGCGAATACGCTTGGTGATTTCGCTTGGCGAGCGCAGTTCGTTCTCGGCGCGGGCCAGTTCCTCGGCGGCCTTGGCAGCGCCCTTGCGCTTCTTGCTGCGTGCGCCGGGCACAGTGGCGCCTTCGAGAATGTCAGCCACATCGCGCGACACACCGACAGGCGTGATGCCATTGGCCTCGTTGAAGGCGATCTGCTTGTCTCGCCGGCGTTCGGTCTCGCCGATGGCCCGCTCCATCGAGCCGGTCATGCGGTCGGCATACAGAATCGCCCGGCCGTTGAGGTTACGTGCGGCGCGACCAATGGTCTGGATCAGCGAACGCTCGGAACGCAGGAAACCCTCCTTGTCGGCGTCGAGGATTGCCACCAGCGCCACCTCGGGCATGTCCAGGCCTTCACGCAACAGGTTGATGCCCACCAGCACATCGAAGGCGCCGAGGCGCAAGTCGCGGATGATCTCGACCCGCTCCACGGTGTCGATGTCCGAGTGCAGATAGCGCACCCGCGCACCGTGATCACCCAGATAGTCGGTGAGGTCTTCAGCCATGCGCTTGGTCAGCGTGGTGACCAGCACCCGCTCGTCGAGCGCCACGCATTTCTTGATTTCCGACAGCAAGTCGTCGACCTGGGTCAGCGCCGGACGGATCTCGACCAGCGGGTCGACCAGCCCCGTCGGGCGCACCACTTGCTCGATTATTCGTCCGGCATGCTCGGCCTCATAAGTGCCGGGCGTGGCCGAGACGAAGATGGTCTGCGGGCTGATCGCCTCCCATTCATCGAAGCGCATCGGCCGGTTATCCAGCGCCGAAGGCAGGCGAAAGCCATATTCGACCAGGGTTTCCTTGCGCGAACGGTCGCCCTTGTACATGGCGCCGACCTGCGAAACGCTGACGTGGGACTCGTCGATGACCAGCAGCGCATCGGCCGGCAGGTAATCGAACAGGGTCGGCGGCGGCGCACCGGAAGGCCGACCGGACAGATAGCGCGAATAGTTTTCGATGCCGTTGCAGTAGCCCAGCTCCAGCATCATTTCCAGATCGAAGCGGGTGCGCTGCTCCAGGCGCTGCGCTTCCAGCAGTTTGTTGGCGCCGCGCAGGTATTCGAGACGCTCCTGCAGCTCGACCTTGATACCCTCGATGGCCTCTAGCAGTGTCTCGCGCGGCGTGACGTAGTGGCTCTTGGGGTAGAAGGTGAAGCGCGGCAGCTTGCTGATTACCTCGCCGGTCAGCGGGTCGAAGGCCGACAGGCTTTCAACCTCGTCGTCGAACAGCTCGATGCGGATCGCCTCAAGGTCCGATTCGGCCGGGTAAACGTCGATCACATCGCCGCGCACCCGGAAGGTGGCGCGGGCAAAATCCATGTCGTTGCGGGTGTATTGCAGGTCGGCCAGGCGGCGCAGCAAGGCGCGCTGGTCGAGTTTGTCGCCACGGTCGATGTGCAAGACCATGCGCAGGTAGGTTTCTGGACTGCCCAGGCCATAGATGCACGACACCGTGGTGACGATGATGGCGTCCTTGCGCTCCAGCAGTGCCTTGGTCGCCGACAGGCGCATCTGCTCGATGTGGTCGTTGATCGAGGCGTCCTTCTCGATGAAGGTGTCCGACGACGGCACATAGGCTTCGGGCTGGTAGTAGTCGTAGTAGGAAACGAAATACTCCACCGCGTTATTCGGGAAAAAGGCCTTGAACTCGCCGTACAACTGCGCAGCCAGGGTCTTGTTCGGCGCCAGCACCAGCGTCGGGCGCTGCACCTGGGCGATGACGTTGGCGATACTGAAAGTCTTGCCCGAGCCGGTCACACCCAGCAGGGTCTGGTGCGCCAGCCCGGCCTCGATGCCTTCGACCATCTGCCGGATGGCTTCAGGCTGGTCGCCAGCGGGTTGAAAACGGGTGACGAGCTGAAACTCGGACATAGCGTGCCTCTTGGGTGATAAGCGCCGACAGCAACCTGTGCCGCTCTCGAAATGCGCCTGACCTGCTCAGATGGAGCCGGGCACCGGGCTTTTCAAGACAGCCATACAACCTGCCAATACAGAGTGGAGGTTAAGGGCGCGCCATCGTTCGGCAAAAAATGTGAAATATCTTGAAAAAACCATGCCCGCGCAGTCGCCGTGCCGCACACAGCTCACTATACTGACTCCCCGTTTGTGCACTGCTCTGGGGCATTCGGACCGGGCGTGCATTCATTACCCCTTCCCTACTCAGAGCTGCCGCAAACAATGAGCCTGTTCTCCGCTGTCGAAATGGCACCACGCGATCCTATCCTGGGCCTCAACGAAGCATTCAACGCCGACACCCGCACCACCAAGATCAATCTTGGTGTGGGTGTCTACTGTGACGAAGACGGGCGCATCCCGCTGCTGCGCGCGGTGGCCGAAGCCGAGAAGATCCGCGTGGCTCAACACGCCCCGCGTGGCTACCTGCCGATCGACGGCATCGCCGCCTACGACCTGGCGGTGCAAAAGCTGCTGCTGGGCGCCGACTCGCCGCTGATCGCTTCTGGCCGGGTGCTGACCACCCAGGCCGTGGGCGGCACCGGCGCACTGAAGATCGGCGCCGACTTCCTCAAGCAACTGCTGCCGGGCGCCGTTGTCGCCATCAGCGACCCGAGCTGGGAAAACCACCGCGCCCTGTTTGAAACCGCCGGCTTCCCGGTGCAGACCTACCGCTACTACGACGCTGCCAGCCACGATGTAGACCGTGCCGGCATGCTCGAAGACCTGCAGAACCTGCCAGCCGGCTCGATCATCGTGCTGCACGCCTGCTGCCACAACCCGACCGGCGTCGACCTGAACCTGGACGACTGGAAAAAGGTGCTGGACGTCGTCAAGACCAAAGGCCACGTGCCGTTCCTGGACATGGCCTACCAGGGCTTCGGCAAAGGCATCGATGAAGACGCCGCCGCCGTGCGCCTGTTCGCCGATTCGGGGCTGACCTTCTTCGCCTCAAGCTCGTTCTCCAAGTCGCTGTCGCTGTACGGCGAGCGTGTCGGCGCGCTGTCGATCATTACCGACTCCAAGGAAGAAACCGGTCGCGTGCTGTCGCAGGTCAAACGTGTGATCCGCACCAACTACTCCAACCCGCCGACCCATGGCGCAATCATTTCCGCCGCGGTGCTCAACGACCCGGCCCTGCGCCAGGTGTGGGAAGAGGAACTGGGTGAAATGCGCGTACGCATTCACGGCATGCGCAAAGCCATGGTCGAGCGCCTGGCCAACAACCCGGCCGGTCAGGACTTCAGCTTTGTCAGCCGCCAGCAGGGCATGTTTTCGTACTCGGGCCTGACCGCCGCCCAGGTTCTGCGCCTGCGTGAAGAGTTCGGCATCTATGCCCTGGACACCGGCCGCATCTGCGTGGCCGCGCTGAACCAGAAAAACATCGACCAGGTGTGCAACGCCATCATCCAGGTGCTGTAGCACGTTCGGCCTTGATCGCCCGTAGACACGGCCCCGTGTTTACGGGCGATTGCCTCGATTGCTTCGAGCCAGAACGGCCTTTGAAATATTTTTTTACATCTTTTCCCCTGCCCGGCTTTACGGGTATTTCATTCTCGTTCGTCTTTATCTAGATACGACGGCTACGTCTGCTCTAGCCACGGCCGTATGGAAGCAACGGAGTCTGCCCAGAAGGGCCACTCCACTCCGTGAATCGAGACCGTTATTCATGTCCAAGAAATCCCGCTCAAAACTCTGGTTCCTGGTGCACAGCTGGGTGGCCTTGCCTATCTGGTTCTTTGTCCTGATCGTCTGCGTGACCGGCACGCTGGCCGTGGTCAGCAAGGAGATCATGTGGCTGGCCAACTCCGAAATGCGCGCCAATGCCCCTTCGGACGATGCACCACGCCTGAGCTTTGAACAGGTGCGCACCATCATCAAGCAGAACGAGCCCGATGTGTACGTAGGCTCGATTTCCCAGCCAGATGGTGATTATTTCGCACTCAGTGCCCGCCTGACCTACCCGGACGGGCGCGCCGTGGCGGCATACGTCAACCCGTACACCGGGGTTATCCAGGGCGTTACCCCTTCATTTGACTTCCGCTTTTTCACCCGGGCACTGCATGGCTGGTGGCTGGTGCCGTTCACCAATGGTTATTCGTGGGGCTGGTACCTGGTGTCGTTTCTCGGCATCCCGATGCTGGTGTCGTTGATCACCGGGCTGGTGGTCTACAAAAAGTTCTGGAAGGGCTTTTTCAAGCCGACCCTGCGCTTCAACCATGGCTCGCGGATTTTCTGGGGCGACTTCCATCGCCTGAGCGGTATCTGGTCGATCTGGTTCATCGTGGTGATCTCGATCACCGGCACCTGGTTTCTGATTCAGGCGATTCTGGGCGATAACCAGATCAGCCTGTCCAGCCGCGCGGCAGCGGCCTCGATCCTGCCGCACAGCGCCGTACCGCTGACTGTCGACGGCAAACCGGTTCCCACCATCAGCCTGGACAAGGCCATCGAGATTGCCCAGTCAAAAATTCCAGGCCTGGAAGCCAGCTTCATCAGCCCGCCTTCCAACGCCTACAGCAACATGAACATTGCTGGCCGCAGCTGGTACCCGCTGATGTTCCAGACCGCCGAAATCAACCCGTATACCGGCGAAATCGCCTCCACGCACTTGCTGTCGGACCGCAACAAGATCGAGTTCGTCACCGAGTCCATGCGACCGTTGCACACCGGTGACTTTGGCGGCATCTGGATCAAGCTGATCTGGGCCTTCTTCGGCCTGGTGCTGAGCATGATGGTCTTGAGCGGCCTGCTGATCTGGACCAAGCGCACCGCGCAAGCCACCCTCAATGCCCTCAAGCGTGAAGCCAAGGCAGCCAGGCCCAAAGCCAGCCCCGTGCCGCAAGCGGGCACTCGCCCTGCCCTGGCCAACGAAACTGCGGAGAACGCCCTGTGAGCAAGGCTGCGACTGTTCAACCGTCCTCGCCCCTGAGCCGTTTCTGGTACAAGTGGCGCTTCCACATCAACGTACTGTTGCTGCTGATTCCGCTGGGCTTCATGCCCAAATACTTTGCCGATGCCGCATTGTTTCGCGGCGACAAAGGGCTGGGTGAGCGCGATATCGGTCAGGTGCAAGTGGGCCCATGGAGCCTGCGCCTGGCCGAGGAAAGTATGGAGCCACCACGCTCATTCGGTGCCGGCCCCAGCAAAAGCTTCAATGCCACGCTGTGCGCCGAATGCATCGACCGGGTCAAGGCCACTTACCTGCGCATCGGCAAGCCGCGCAGCCTGCGCACCGCCGGGTTTATTTTCTTTGGCTCCGGCTACCGCATGGGCGCATTCATGCAAATCCCGCCAACCACCGACCCTGACGCCGAACTGTGGATCACCATGGAAGGCTGGGATGGCGCCGTCCACCAAGCCTCGATCCCGCTGGCACAGGCCTCGCCAAGCACGGTTGCCTGGCTGAAAAAGCAAGGAGTCAAAAAATGATCAACGCGTATTTACGCCGCCTCGCGATGCTGGGCCTGTTGGGCCTGAGCGGCACCGCTCTGGCGCATAACCCGATCTGCGAATGCCAACAGGTCGACAGCGAGACCATCCGTTGCACCGGCGGTTTCTCCGATGGCAGCGGCGCCGCTGGCGTAACCCTGGATGTGATCGGCTACGACGAAACCATCCTGGTGCCCGGCAAGCTGGGCGACGATTCGACCGTGACCTTCAAGAAACCGGCGACCGAGTTCTATGTGCTGTTCGATGCAGGCCCCGGCCACGTCGTGGAAATCGACCAGGCGGACATTGCCTCCCGATGACTACTTCGACCCGCCAAATCATCCGTCCGGCCGGCGCCGGGCATGAAACCCTCTATGTCCTGCTGCTGTGCCTGCTGATCCTTGCGGTTGCAGGCTCGGTGGTCGGGCTGCGCGGGCAAAGCCATGAGCCTGAAGCGGTGGCCAGCCATCAGCTCGATGCCCGACGCGACCTGAACGCAGCCGAGCAAGGGATTTATGCCGACCTGCGCGTCACGCTGGATGAAATCCGTCTGCTGGCGCAGGAGCAGCAAACGCCGGTGACCGTGCAGCAACTGGCCGACGACGGCTTTGCACCGTTCGCCCAGGACGCCAGCTCGGCCGCCCGCGGCGCGCATGCCTGGCACTTGCAGGATCAGTCCTATCTGGGGCTGAGCCAGGCAACTGAAGTGGCCGGCTCGTTTCTGCTGCGCGGTCATCCCGAGGCCGAAAAGCATGGCGATGAGCAACCGGACATCTGGCTCAGCCGCACTGCATCGCCCACAGCGCCGACCGACCTGAGCGACCAGGCCCTGATCGCTGCCGGCTGGAAACAGGTCGTCGCCCAATTCGATGCCGGGGTCACCCGCCAGCATCGGCACTGAACCCACGCATTCATCGCACAGAAGATCGCCTGACCATGCCCATCTCATTCAAACGCCGCCCTTTGCTGCGCGTGCTGCTGGCCGGCCTGTTCGCCACGCTACTGACTCCTTTGGCCAGTGCCGACCCGGCCAAGCGCCTGCGTATCGGTATTACTCTGCATCCCTACTACAGCTATGTTGCCAATATCGTCGGCGACAAGGCCGAGGTGGTGCCGCTGATTCCGGCAGGCTTCAACCCGCACGCCTACGAGCCGCGCGCCGAAGACATCAAGCGCATCGGCTCGCTGGATGTCATCGTGCTCAACGGTGTCGGCCATGACGACTTCGCCGACCGCATGATCCAGGCCAGTGAAAAACCCGATGTGCCGGTCATCGAGGCCAACGCCGACGTGCCGTTGCTGGCCGCCACCGGCATTGCTGCGCGCGGTGCCGGCAAGGTGGTCAACCCGCACACCTTCCTGTCGATCAGCGCCTCGATTGCCCAGGTCAATAACATCGCCCGCGAACTGGGCAAGCTCGACCCGGACAACGCCAAGACCTATACCGCCAACGCCCGCGCCTATGGCAAGCGCCTGCGGCAGATGCGCGCCGACGCCTTGGCCAAGCTGACCCAGGCGCCCAACGCCGAGCTGCGGGTCGCCACCGTGCATGCAGCTTACGATTACCTGCTGCGCGAGTTCGGCCTGGAAGTGACAGCCGTGGTCGAGCCCGCGCATGGCATCGAGCCCAGCCCGAGCCAGTTGAAGAAGACCATCGACCAGTTGCGCGAACTGGACGTGAAAGTGATTTTCTCGGAGATGGACTTCCCGTCCAGCTATGTCGAGACCATCCAGCGCGAGTCGGGTGTGAAGCTGTATCCGCTGTCGCATATTTCCTATGGCGAGTACACCGCCGACAAGTATGAGAAAGACATGACCGGCAACCTCAATACCGTGGTTCGTGCCATTCAGGAGAGCGGCGCATGACCGCCGCCGAACACATCCAGGTGGCCGGCACGCCGATCACTGACAAGGGCCCTGGCGTCGAATTCGCCGAGGTCAGCCTGACGCTGGGCCGCACCACGATTCTGGACCGCATCAGCTTCAACGTGCGTGCCGGTAGCGTGCACGCGCTGGTCGGCCCCAACGGCGGCGGCAAGAGTTCGCTGATCAAGACCCTGCTCGGGCAGATGCCGCATCAAGGCCAGCTCAGCTTGCAGTGGCCGGGAGCTCAGGGCGTGATCGGCTATGTGCCGCAAGCCCTGGAGTTCGATCGCGGCCTGCCGATGACCGTCGAGGACTTCATGGCCGCCATGTGCCAGCGCCGGCCTGCGTTTCTGGGCCTGTCGCGGCATTACGCCAAGCCCATCGGCGAGGCGCTGGAACGGGTCGGCATGCAAGACAAACGCAAGCGGCGCATGGGCGCGCTGTCCGGCGGCGAGCGTCAGCGCGTGCTGTTGGCCCAAGGCCTGATTCCGGCGCCGCAACTGCTGGTGCTCGACGAGCCGATGTCGGCCCTCGACGAGCCGGGTATTCAGGTCTTCGAGCGGTTGCTGGTGGACTGGCGCCAGAGCGGCATCACCGTGCTGTGGATCGAGCACGATCTGGAGGCGGTCAAGCGCCTGGCCGATCGGGTCACCGGGCTGAACCGCCGGGTGCTGTTCGATGAACCGGCGCAGACGGCCCTGACCCCGGAGCGGCTGTTGACGCTGTTCTCCGCCCACCCACGCAGCGCAGGGAGCGCCGGGTAATGTCCTACGAGAGTTTTCGCCTGTTCATTCAGGACCTGGCCAGCTCGGGCTATCTGCCCGAGGCCCTGGCTTATGGTTTTGTCGTCAACGCCCTGCTCGCCGGCCTGCTGATCGGCCCGGTGCTCGGCGGTCTGGGTACGCTGGTGGTGGTCAAGCGCTTCGCGTTTTTCTCCGAAGCCGTCGGTCATGCGGCATTGACCGGCGTGGCCATCGGCATTCTGCTCGGCGAGCCGTACACCGGCCCGTATGGCAGCCTGTTCGGCTACTGCCTGCTGTTCGGCATCGTGCTCAATTATCTGCGCAACCGCACTGGCCTGACCCCGGATACCTTGATCGGCGTGTTCCTCTCGGTGTCGCTGGCACTGGGCGCCAGCCTGCTGCTGGTGCTGGCCGGCAAGATCAACGTCCATATCCTGGAGAATGTGCTGTTCGGCTCGGTGCTGACGGTCAATGGCAATGACCTGCTGGTGCTGGCCATCGTCGGTGCGCTGGTCATGGGCCTGAGCCTGCCGCTGTACAACCGCATCATGCTGGCCAGCTTCAACCCGCAACTGGCCGCCGTGCGCGGCGTGGCGGTCAAGGTGCTGGACTATCTGTTCGTGATTCTGGTGACGCTGATCACCGTCGCGGCGGTGAAAGTCATCGGCGCCATTCTGGTGGGTGCGCTGCTGGTGATCCCGGCCGCTGCCGCGCGCCTGCTGAGCCAGTCGCTCAAGGGCTTTTTCTGGGCCTCGGTGCTGATTGCCACGGTCAGTACGCTGTGCGGCATCCTGATGCCCATCGTTTTCGACCTGCCGGTGCCTTCGGGCGCAGCGATCATCCTGGTCTGCGGCGTCGCCTTTGCCCTGGCGGCGATTGCGCGCGGCACACTGCCCAGCCTCAAGGGGAATATCGGATAAATGCCCACTTCAAACCTGCGTAGCCTCGCCCTCGCGCTCGCCTTGGGCGGCGTATTCAGCCACAGCGTGCTGGCCGCCGAGACAAAAATCGAAGTCGCCCAGCCAGTGCGCATTCTGGCCAGCCTGCCGATCACCTACGGGCTGGGGCAAATCCTGCTCAAGGACAGTGGTGTGGTGCTGGAACGTGCAGCCGCCGCCAACCTGCCCGGCTCGCGGCAGAGTGCCTACTTCACCGGCCGCGGTGCCGAAGCCCTGCACAAACTGGCCACAGGCGCCGATGCGGTAATCGGCTTGCGTTCGATCTGGAGCGAAGACCCGCTGTACCCCAATGCCCGGCGCAGCAATATCCGTATTGTTGAAATAGATGCTGCACGTCCGGTGGACGGCGCGTTGCCCGGTGTTGCCCTGCAGCCCGAGCAAGGCATCGACGGCCTGAACAGCCAGCCCTGGCTCGCCAGCCACAACCTGGGCCGCATGGCCGATGTGCTGGCAGCCGACCTCGTGCGCCTGGCGCCTGCGGCCAAGCCGCGTATCGAAGCCAACCTGGCGGGGTTCAAGCAGCGGTTGCTCAGGCTCAGTGCCGACAGCGAAAAGCGTTTGGCACACGCCGACAACGTTGCGGTGGTCAGCCTGTCCGATCGCCTGAACTACCTGATCAGCGGGCTCAACCTTGAACTGGTCGAGCGCCAGGTACTCACCGATGAACAGTGGACGCCCGAGGCCTTGCAGAAACTGACCACCACGCTCAAGGACAACGATGTGGCCGTGGTGCTCGATCACCGCGACCCGCCGGCACCGGTCAAGGCGGCCATCAGCGCTGCCGGCAGCCAGTTGCTGGTGGTGGGCAGCGAAAACGACGATCCGCTGGCCGGGCTGCAAGCGGATGTCGATCAGTTGCTCAAGGCGCTGACCAAGGGCTGATCACTGGGCGGTTGCAGGCGCATGGCTGGCCTGCAACATCGGCTGCACTTGCGGCATTGCCGAAGAGTGATGGTTGAGAATCTTCCACTGCCCGTCGACCCGCGTGTACAGGAAGGTATAGCGCGCCTGGACCTCGCGGACCTTGCCGTCGGCGCCGGTCAGGCTGAAGGTGTAGACGCCGCTGTCCATGGCCGCATCGCCGCCCAGCCGGCGGATTTCCCGGTAATTGATCCGCCCCACCGGCTTGAGCACCAGGAAGTGATCGAAGTAGTCGGTGATTTGCGCAGGCGTGGCGCGGACCTCATTGGACACCGTCGGCTGCAGTACCGCATTGCTTGCATACAGGCTGGTCACGCCCTTGGCGTTACCGGTTTTCAATGCAGCGTTCCACTGGTCGAACAAGCCGGCAATTTCACGCTCGCTGGCGTCACTCGGCAGCTCGGCCACCGTGCGATACACATACGGGGTGTTTTCCACGGCCTGCACCCAAGGGGCGCTAACGGCGAGGGCCAAGGCGACAACGGCGACTTTCAGTTTCATGGCGTCACTCCTGCAAGTTGATCAGGGTGCTACTGTGCCCGGCATCGCGCGCCTGGCCATCGGCCAACCGGCGCTATCTGTCTATGCCATTCGGCAGATAGGCAGCGCTGGCCCTGGCAGGTTTTAATAGCGCACGCTTGCCCGCGTGGGCGACCCCTGCAGGAACACTTCGACATGCCCAGCCCACCCCATGACCCGGCCAGTGCCCTGGCTATCCGCGCCCAGTATCGTCAGGCACAAAGCCGGGCAGCGCGCCTGCGGCTGCTGGTCGACACCGGCCAGCAACTGACCCGGCTGGGCCCCGACGCCATGCGCCGCAAAGTCTTGCAGCGGGCCTGCGCCTTCGTCGCCATGGACCACGGCCTGCTGCTGGAGTGGGCACCCGGTCAAGCCGCACATTGCACCGCCAGTCTCGGCAGCCAGGAGCGCCTGAACGGCCTGGGCTGCCAGGCCGATACCTCACTGCGTGAGCCGCAGTGGCTGGAGCAACAAGGTGCGCCCTTGAGTGCGGTGTTGCAGTTGCCGCTGCGCGGCGCCGACGACCGTCCTTTCGGCCTGCTGTTACTGGCCAACAGCTTGCCCATCAGCGCACCGGACAGCGAGGACATCGAGTCGCTGCAACTGCTGGCCACCCTGCTGGCCGCGCACCTGGAGAACGACCGCCTGCTGCAAACCCTGGTCGCCCGCGAACGCAGCATGTCGGAGCTGGTGCATCGCCTGTTCACCGCGCAAGAGGACGAACGCAAACGCATGGCCTACGACCTGCACGATGGCCTGGCCCAGACCCTGGCAGGGTTGCACCAGCGCCTGCAAGGTTTCGCCGGCCGCTGCCCGCCGCTGCCTGAGCCACTGGACGGCGACCTGGAAAACATTCTTGATCTGGCCCGGCATTGCGTGGGCGAGGCCCGCCAGTTGATTGGCGGCCTGCGCCCCAGCGTGCTGGACGACTTCGGCCTGTGGCGCGCCATCGATAAAGAAGCCGACCGCCTGCGCGATGCCGGTATCGAAGTGCACTGGCAAACGCGTTCACACGAACGCCTGCCGGACCCGGTGGAAATCGCCCTGTTTCGCATCGCCCAGGAAGGCATCAACAATGTGCTCAAGCATGCTGGCGCCCAGCGCGTGGAACTTGGCCTGCAACGCCATCCCGAACAGGTCTCGCTGTACCTGAGCGACGACGGCTGCGGCCTCGACACCGACAGCGCGCAAACGCATCACCCGGCCCGCTCGCTTGGCTTGGTCACCATGCAGGAGCGTGCCAGCCTGCTGGGCGGGCACTTCAGTTGCAGCCGCCAGGCTGAGGGCGGAACCCGCTTGCAGACCGTGGTGCCGCTGGCGCCGATACAGGAGCTCACCCCATGACCACGCCCATACGCCTGGTGCTGGCCGATGATCATGAAGTGACCCGCACCGGCTTTATCTCATTGCTGGCCGGCCACCCGGAATTCGTCGTGGTCGGTGAAGCCAGCGACGGCCAGCAGGCCGTGGCCCTGTGTGAAGCGCTGCGACCGGACATCGCCATTCTCGATATCCGCATGCCCGTCCTCAACGGCCTGGGCGCGGCGCGGCTGCTGCAACAGCGCATGCCCACGCTCAAGGTGGTGATCTTCACCATGGATGACAGCACCGACCACCTTGAAGCGGCCATCAGTGCCGGCGCCGTGGGCTATCTGCTCAAGGACGCCCGGCGCGACGAAATGATCGACAGCCTGCAGCGCGTGGCGCGCGGCGAAGAAGCCCTGAACAGCGCCGTCAGCGCCCGCCTGCTGCGGCGCATGGCCGAGCGCGGCGGCCAGGCGGCACCCACGCTGGAAATTCTTACCGCACGCGAGCGTCAGGTGCTGGAACTGGTCGCCGGCGGCTGCAGCAATCGCCTGATCGGTGAACGCCTGGGCATCACCACCGGCACCGCCAAGGCCCATGTGGAGCGGGTGATCGGCAAGCTCGGGGCGTCCGATCGCACGCAGGCGGCCGTGCGCGGTGTGGCACTGGGCCTGGTGCCCGGACAGTGGTCATGAGCACCGATACACCGGCCAGCCGCTGGGCCAACCTGCCGTTGCGCGGCAAGGCGCTGGTGGCAATTTCTCTGCCACTGGTGCTGCTGATGGGCTCTCTGGTGCTGATCTATATCACCGAACGCCAGACTGCCCATGCCGAAGAAGACGTGCGCCGGGTGCTGCTGGTGCAGGGCGATATCCAGACCGTACACACCCAACTGGCAGAAGCGGCCGCCAGCGTGCGTGGCTATTTACTGACGCGCAACGAAGACTTTTTGCCGGCATGGCTACAGGCCGGTGCACTGATCGAGGCGGCCTTGCAGCGCCTGAACAGCAATGTCCGTGACCCACAGATGCGTGAGCATCTTCAAGCCATAGCCCCGCTGATCGACACGAAACAGCAAGGCCTGGAATCGCTGCGCAGCCTCAGTGAGGCCGATCGCGAATCGATCGCCAGCATTCTGGTCGAAAACAAGTACATCCTCGACGAGCTTCGCCAACGCATCGACACCATGCGCCTGCGCGAAGATACGTTGCTGGCCGAACGCACCGCCGCCGCTGCCGCCACCCGCCAGCGCTTGCTGCTCTCGACCCTGCTCGCCGCCGGCAGCGGGCTGTTCGGCGCGATTATCGCGGTGTTGCTGCTGTCACGCGGCATCGTTTCCCGCGTCCAGCAGGTTCAGGGCAATGCGCAACGCCTGGCGCTCGGCCAGCCGCTGCAACCCCAGCCACCGGAGAACGACGAGGTGGGCCAGCTGGGCAGCCGCCTGGTCGAAGCCGGCCAGTTGCTCGCCGAGCGTGAACGGGCGCTGCGCGACAACGAAGAACGCCTGCGCCTGATCATCGACGGGGTCAAGGACTATGGGATCTTCGCCCTCGACACCGAAGGCTATGTCACCAGCTGGAACGTCGGCGCCGAACGCATCAAGGGCTATACCGAGCAGGAAATCATCGGCCGGCACTTTTCGGTTTTTTATCTGCTCGATGAATGCCCTCAGCATCCGGCCATGGCGCTGGCTGCGGCCACCCGCGACGGCCATTACATGGAAGAAGCCTGGCGCTGCCGCAAGGATGGCAGCCGCTTCTGGGCCAGCGTGGTGATCACCGCACAACATGATGCCAGCGGCGCCCTGCGCGGCTTCTCGAAGATCACCCGCGATATCACCGATCGTCGAGCCGCCGAGATCGACTTGCGTACGGCGCGTGAACAGGCCGAGCGCGCCAGCCGGGCCAAGAGCGAATTCCTGTCGCGCATGAGCCATGAACTGCGTACGCCACTGAACTCGATTCTGGGCTTTGCACAGTTGCTCGACATGGATGCCGCACCCGGCCACAGCACGCATGCCGGGCATATTCTGAGCGCCGGGCAGCACTTGCTGACGCTGATCAACGAGGTGCTGGACATCGCCCGGATCGAAGCCGGCCGGCTGGCCTTGAATACGGAACCGGTGTCCCTGGCGCCGGCATTGCAAGAAGCCCTGACACTGGTCTGGCCGATGGCCCGCGATGCGGGCATCGAACTGTGCCCGGTGCCGACGCAAGCCGAACATCATGGCGTCCTTGCCGACCGCCAACGGCTGATTCAGGTGTTGCTCAACCTGCTGTCCAATGCCATCAAATACAATCGCCCGGCCGGGCGGGTGTGGATCGAGGTGAAAGTGCAGGCAGGACGCTTGAGCATCTCGGTCAACGACACAGGGTTCGGCATTGCCGCCGACAAGCTTGAACGCCTGTTCACCCCCTTCGAGCGACTTGAAGCCGACCCTCGCGTCGAAGGCACGGGATTGGGCCTGGCCCTGAGCAAAAACCTGCTGCACGCCATGCAAGGCAGCCTCGGCGTACACAGCACCCCCGGCCAGGGCAGTTGCTTTACGCTGGAGCTGCCGGCCACACAGGCACATAAGGCACCGCCCGCAAGCTCGACGCCCTTGTCCTTGCCGGCCTTGCCGATCGCGATGCCGCCCACGGCACGCAGCCGCGGCACACTGCTGTGCATCGAGGACAACCTGTCGAGCATGGCGCTGATCGAAACCCTGCTGCAACGCCGCCCGGGCATCCGCCTGTTGTCGAGCATGCTCGGCCAGCTTGGCCTGGACCTCGCCCGCCAGCATGCGCCGCAATTGATTGTGCTCGACATCGACCTGCCGGACCTGCAAGGCCTGGACGTGTTGCGCCGCCTGCGTCAGGCGCCGGTGACCGCGCACACGCCGGTGGTGATCCTGACTGCCGATGCCAGCGACCTGACCCGCAGCACCTTGCAGGGTGCAGGCGCCACGGGCGTTCTCGTCAAGCCCTTGCATGTACCGGGCTTTCTCGCTTACCTGGACCAGTATTTACCGGAGCCGGCATGAACACCGATTTTCGCATTCTGATCGTCGACGACCAGCGCCCCAATCTGGAGCTGATGGAGCAGCTACTGGCGCGCGAAGGGCTGCACAACGTGCTGAGCAGCAGCGAACCGCTGCGCACCCTGGACCTGTTCAACAGCTTTGAGCCGGACCTGGTGATTCTCGATCTGCACATGCCCGAATTCGACGGCTTTGCCGTACTGGAGCAATTGAACCGGCGCATCCCCGGCAACGACTACCTGCCGATTCTGGTACTGACCGCCGACGCCACCCGCGATACGCGCCTGCGCGCTCTGGCGCTGGGCGCACGCGACTTCATCAGCAAACCCCTGGACGCCCTGGAAACCATGCTGCGCATCTGGAACCTGCTGGAAACCCGCGCCCTGTACAAACGGCTGCGCCAACTGGTGCCGAACGAATCCATCGAACTGTTGCGCCAGCATCCGGTACCGGCGCAACGGTAGGCCGTCGATTACTTGATCAGGATGACCGGCACCGGCACATCATGAATGACCCGGTTGGCCACCGATCCCAGCAGCAAGCCACCGAAACTGCCGAGGCCACGAGTGCCCATCACCACGGTGTCACACCCCAGCGTCTTGACCTGGGCGGCAATCTGCTCGGCGACATTGCCCAGATCGACATGCACCTGATAAGCGACGCCACTGGCGTCGAGCAACGCGCTGGCCTGGCCGAGCACACCCTTGGCCGAGTTGAACAACCCGACCTTGACGCCCTCGATCATGTCCGGCGCCAGATAGTCGCTGTAGACCAGCGGGCTGGACTGGACATTGAGCACATGAACTTCCAGCGGCCGGGCCATCTGCCCGGCCAAGTTGATGACATAGTCCAGTGCATGTTTTGCATGAACCGAACCATCGAAAGGAACCAGAACCTTGTGCATGACAGCGCTCCTGCAAGTGGGTATGCAGTGAAGATAGTCACTTGGTAAAAGAGCGGCCAGCGTGATCTTCCCGGCAATTGATCCAGGGCAAAGAGCGGTGGATTATTTCTTGCCCCGCCTTGTTCAGCTGAATGCCGCGGAGGTAGGTATCGCCAAGAAAAGAAGCTACTTAGGGGTGGTATTAATAAAGCGTTGAATTATCAGGAATGGCGCCTTGCAACCAGCATCGTGGCTGGTTGCATACGCAACGACTCAGCGCCCTTCAAGCATCAGAGCCGCCTGATCGAACAGCGCCAGCGGTTGATCGACCTTGTGAATGTCATTCGACAGCATCTGCCGAAAACGTCGAGCACCCGGAAAGCCCTGAGCCAGCCCCAGGATATGCCGGGTGATGTGGTGCATGTTGCCGCCTTGCGCAAGGTAATCGGCAACATAGGGCCGCAAGGCCGCCATGGTCTCGGCGCGGCTGATGGGCGGCTGGCTCGCCGCAAACAGCTGGCTGTCCACTTCGGCCAGCAAATAAGGGTTGTGATAGGCCTCACGCCCCAGCATCACGCCATCGAACACTTGCAGATGCTCACGGCACTCATCCAGAGTCTTGACCCCGCCATTGAGAATGATCTCAAGGTCCGGGAAGTCCGCCTTCAACTGCGCGGCCACGTCATAGCGCAATGGCGGGATATCACGGTTCTCCTTGGGCGACAGCCCTTCAAGAATCGCAATCCGCGCATGCACGGTAAAACTCCGACAACCCGCCTCTCGCACTTGCCCAACGAAATCGCACAACTGTTCATAACTGTCGCGGCCATTGATACCGATACGGTGCTTGACCGTGACCGGGACACTCACCGCATCCAGCATGGCCTTGACGCAATCGCTGACCAGCGCCGGATGCCCCATCAGGCAAGCGCCGATCATGTTGTTCTGCACCCGGTCGCTCGGACAACCGACATTCAGATTGACCTCGTCATACCCCGCCGCCTCGGCCAGCCGCGCACACGCCGCCAGATCGGCCGGATTACTGCCGCCCAGTTGCAAAGCCAGAGGGTGCTCGGTTTCGTCGTGCCCCAGAAAGCGCTCCTTATCGCCATGCAATACCGCGCCGGTGGTCACCATCTCGGTGTAGAGCAAAGCGTTCTTTGAAAGCAGGCGCAGGAAGTACCGGCAATGGCGATCTGTCCAGTCCATCATGGGCGCAACGGAGAACCGGCGCGACAGTGCAGGCCTTGTGGTACGGGGGCTTGAGGTAATATCTGGTGGCATATTCATCTGTCGGTTTGTAGCAAATTCCTGGGCGGTGTCGATGAGGGTCATCGCCGCACGTGAGCGCGAATATAACCCGATCAGCCAAACAGCACAGACCGGGATCAAACGCGAAAGCCGGGCAGTTTATCAGGAAGCGCTGGGCTGTGATCTTGGCAAGACGATTGAATTGGATCGCTGACTCTTGGCGTGCTGCGATATCCATTAGCCAAGGCAGATCGACAAAAAACACATGTTTTTTAGACATGGCTTGCAGGTTATCTATATCTCATACACCATAAATCTGGATTACAACCCTCCAGCGGAGCAAATCATGCAGAGCATGACCCTTGAACAGCTGCGTGCCGCCAGCAATGCTGGCGGCGTTTCAGGCGTTACCCTCAAAGGCCGGGGCGGCTCGTTTCTTGTCCAGATCGACACACTTAGCGGTGGCGAAGCCGTCCTGGCGAAAGCACGAAGCACCGAGCCTCGTCGTTTCGGCAATCCGGCTGCTGCCTTGAATGTCTTGCGCGATATCGGTATCACGGTAGGCCAGTTCGATGCCAGCGAGTGGAATCCCGACGAGAAGGAACTTACGGCCGGTGTTCGAGGCCGTTCTGCTGCATTGCGAGACGCGCACCAATCGGCGGCCTACAACAAATCGCTTGCCACCGATATTAAGGAATCCATTGAAGATACTCGACCAAACCTTTCGCACGATGAGGTGATGGCTGAAATGGAGGCTGATATCGCCGCCCTTGCCGTCGGTCAGAAACCAGCCAAAAGAGGTCAAGTTTGAGCGCGGCGAGTGGATCAACCAAGAGGACACAGCCGCCTTTCTGTATCGAGTGGCGACCCATGGCCCGCGAAGATTTGCGCTCAATCGTTCAATACATCGGCAAAGACAGCGCCGCCCGTGCGCGCAGTTTTGGCTATGAACTGCGCGACAAAACCCTACAGCTTTCTCAATACCCTGAGAGTGGCCGAACAGGTCGGCCCGGTTTGCCAGAAAATGTGCGCGAATTGGTAGTCCATCGAAACTACATTGTTTTTTATCGCGTGCTTGATGACACACGCGTCGTCGAGATTTTGCGAGTCAGGCACGTAGCTCAGCAAACGCCATGAAGAAGTGACACTTGCATCATCCGTTACCGCCGCCCCTCCACAATCATCCGCACCGCCAGCCCCGCCAGCACCGTGCCCATCAGCCAGCGTTGCAGCACTTGCCAAAAGGGTCTGCCCGCCAGAAAAGCCGCAATCGAACCTGCCATTACCGCAATCAGTGCATTGACGCTCACGCTGACCACGATCTGGGTCGAGCCCAGAATCAACGATTGCAGCAATACGCTGCCGTGGCCTTCGGGCTGGATGAATTGCGGCAGCAATGACAGGTACATGACCGCAATCTTGGGGTTCAGCAGGCTGGTGACAAAGCCCATCGTCAGCAGTTTGCGCGGGCTGTCCTTGGGCAGGTCGCGGACCTGGAACGGTGAACGGCCACCGGGCTTGACCGCCTGCCAGGCCAGGTACAACAGATAGAGCGCGCCGCCCAGGCGCAAGGCGTCGTAGGCGTAAGGAACGGCCATGACCAGCGCCGTGATGCCGACAGCCGCGCAGAGCATGTAGACGACAAACCCCATCGCCACGCCGCCCAGTGAGATCAGCCCGGCCATGCGGCCCTGGCAGATCGAACGCGAAATGAGATAGACCATATTCGGGCCGGGGGTCAGCACCATGCCCAGGCAGATAAGGGCGAAAGCCAGCAGGCTGGAGAGTTCAGGCATCAATACACTTCCCTGATGAGTTTGCGTGCGGCCAGTTTACTGTAAAGAGCGGCCTGCCCGAATCGTCAATATTCGGGAACAAGCCGCCGTCAGCAGGTTCCAAGCTAGTCTGCATGGCGTTTGCGCGCCGTCACGACCCTGCCCTTGAGCGCTCGACTACGCTCGGGTAATGTCACTCCACCACAGGACAGAGCACGCTCATGACTTCCAAGCTGGAACAACTCAAAGAAATTACTACCGTCGTCGCCGATACCGGCGATTTCGATGCCATTGCCCGCCTCAAGCCAGTGGATGCGACCACCAACCCTTCCCTGCTGCTCAAGGCCGCATCCAGTGAAAGCAACGCTGCCTTGCTGGCAGAAGCGTTCAGCGGCAGCAAGGGTGATATCGGCCTGGCCAGCGATCGCTTCGCCGTGGCCATCGGCCGCAAGATTCTCGATGTGGTGCCAGGCCGGGTATCGACCGAGGTCGATGCACGACTGTCGTTCGACACCTCTGCCATGATCGAGCGCGGTCAGCGCCTGATCGGCCTGTATGAAGAAGCCGGCATCGGTCGCGAGCGTATCCTGATCAAGCTGGCGTCGACCTGGGAAGGTATTCGCGCCGCCGAAACGCTTGAGAAGCAAGGTATCCAGACCAACCTCACGCTGCTGTTCTCCTTCGCGCAAGCAGTGGCCTGCGCCGAAGCCGGAGTGTTTCTGATCTCGCCGTTCGTGGGCCGTATCTACGACTGGTACAAGAAGTCGACCGGTCAGGAATACACCAGCGCCGAAGATCCGGGTGTGCAGTCGGTGACGCGCATCTACAACTACTACAAGGCCAACGGTTTCGATACCGTGGTCATGGGCGCCAGCTTCCGCAATATCGGCCAGATCGAACAACTGGCCGGTTGCGACCGCCTGACCATCAGCCCCGACCTGCTCAAGCAACTGGCTGAAGATCAAGGCAGCCTGGAACGCAAACTGATTCCAGGCCAGGGTGGCGAGCCGCGCCAGAGCCTCAGCGAGCGTGAGTTCCGCTGGCTGTCGAATGAAGACGCCATGGCCACCGAAAAGCTGGCTGAAGGCATTCGCCAGTTCGCCCGTGACCAGGAAAAGCTCGAAGCTTTGCTGTCGAAAAAGTCCTGATGCAAAAAAGGGCGATACCCGCAGGGGTATCGCCCTTTTTCATGCCTGAAGATTCAAGCAGCGCTCAGCGCTGACCTTCCAGAGCATTGACCAGATCATGGAACGCCTCGCGATTGGACTCATTGAGCCCCATCAGGATCTTGTGCGCTTCCAGCACCTTGGCCTTGACCACTTCTTCGCCCTGATCTTGGGATGGCAGGTCGGTCAGGCACTCGGGACACGGCACCGGGTGATCGACAATATTGAACACCTGATCGAAGCCCATCGACTGCAACAGCCGCGTGATGTCTTCGTGGGTGGTGACCACGGTGGGCAACAGCCCGACTTTTTGCCGTGACAGGATGGAAAGCTTGGCCAGCAGGCCAAGTGTCGTGCTGTCGATGCTGCGTGTCTCGGTCAGGTCGATCACAACAGCCGAAAAATTCAGCGCCGTGAAGATCCGCTCGATCGTCGCATCCAAGGCCGAGCACAACGTCAATCGCACTTCGCCCACGAATTTGAGAACGAAGGTGCCTTCCTGCTCGGCGAACTGGATTCTACCGGTACTCATCAAAGATTCCTGCTTAACACTAACAAGGCGATATCATCCGGCATCTCCCCTAGCGTAGCCAATTCAAAAACCTCGCGCAGACCATCCAGGCTGCCGCCCGCCGTCTCGACCAGAACAGGTAAAGCGGCTTCCTTTTCCTTGAGTGTATCACCGGGCAGCAAATCCAGTATGCCATCAGACAACAACGTCAGGCTGAACGATGGCGGCAACTCGATCACATAATTCTGGTAGGTCGCTTCCTGAAACAGCCCGACCGGCAGGCCGCGGCCTTCCAGATAGCTGGCCTTGCCCCCGGTAAACAGCACCGGCAGCGGCAAATGGCCGCCCACGGCATAGGTCAGCGTACCCGCCTGCTCGTCGATGACGCCACCGACCATGGTCACATGCTTGCCCAGCTTGCAGCTGATCAGGCCACGGTTGAGATGACCCAGCACATCGGAAGGCTTGAATTCCGGCAGCGTGCCGCCGCGCTTGGACTCGAACAGCAACCGCGTGGTCATGAACTTCAACAGCACGGTGATGAACGCCGACGATGCGCCATGACCCGAGACATCGGCCAGATAGAACGCCACGCGACGCTCGTCAACCCGAAAGTAATCGACGAAATCACCTGACAGGTACAACGACGGGATGATTTCGTGAGCGAAATTGAATTGCTCGATGGACCACGGGCTGACCGGCAGCATGTTGATCTGCACCTGGCGACCGGCATCCTGATCTTCCTGGAGAAGATGCAGGCTGGCCTCGAGCTCACGATTGGCGGTTTCGAGCTTCTGGCGATAGAGCTGGTTTTCCTGCTCCAGACGGGCACGGTCAAGTGCGCGGCCGACCGAGTGCTCAAGCACGGCGAGGTCTTCAAGCGGCTTGATCAGGTAATCGGCAGCGCCCAGGCGCAGGGCTTCGACCACGTCACTGATGACGCCTGCGCCGGAAACGACGATCACCGGCACTTGCGGGGAAATGGCGGTCACCTGGCGAATCAGTTCGAGCCCGCCCATCTGAGGCATGCGCAAGTCGCAGATCACCAGATCGGGGGTTTCCTGCTCGAAAATCTGTACGCCTTGCAGGCCGTTATTTGCCTGCAGGACATTGAAGCCGCTGTCTTCCAAGTAGGCCGCGATGCTTGCGCGCACCACGTCGTCGTCGTCGATAATCAGCAGCGTTGCACTGGTTTTAGGCATGTGGGCAAACGGCGCCAGATCAGGTTGAGGTAGGCGACCCGGTGCGTTCCGGGTTCTGCTTACTGGATTCGCTTTCTAGCCACTCTGCGAGGACAAGCCGGTAAGGTTCGGCCATGATGTCGGTCTTCAGAGGTGCCCTTCAAGGCGCAGACGGTACTCCCATCCGACGGGCGTTTCAAGCGTGCTGCCTTGCTCGATTTGCGACTTTACATCGCAAATCACCGGGAGTTATAAGAACGCACAAATCAGCAACCAAAACATAGGACGAACCATGAGCCGAATCGATCAGAACTATGCCGAGAAGCGTGACTTCATCCGCATGCGCGTCGAAGCCGATATCAGCATCATTCACGCCGGCCAGGTGATTTCGGCAGTCTGCCTGGACCTCTCCAGCAGCGGCATGCAGGTCCAGGCACCACAGGCCTTTCAGGTAGGTGACAAGCTCAGTGTGCGCATCGATTCGGATCACCCGGCACTCTCTGGCCTTGAAGCCGACACCGAGGTGGTCTGGATTGCCGATCAGGACGGCGGCGGACAAAAACTGGGATTGTCGATCATCACGATGAAATGACCGGTCAGCGCGATTGCAACCGGCCGAACAACGCACGCAGTTGCCCGGCCATCCACACATGAGCATCGCTGCGTGCATATTTGCGATGGCTGTAAAGCCGCAAGGTATAAGGCGCCAGCGCAAACGGTGGCGGGTAGAACACGATATCCGTCGACGGGCTCAACATACGGGCCGCCTGTTCAGGCATGGTCATGAGCAGGTCGCTGCGCGCGATGATGAACGGGCACAGCATCACAAAAGGCAATTGCAAGGCCACATCGCGCTTCAGGCCCATGCCCTGTAACACCAGGTCCACCACACCGCAGGCCTCGCCCCACGGCGTGACCACCGCATGGCGCTCGGCCAGATAACCCTGCAGATCGAGTTTTCCCCTGACCCGTGGATGATCACGGTGAACGACTACCGTGTAATTGCCGGTCAACCAGTCTTCGCTTTCTACGCCCATGGGCAGTTGGTCGCGATCCTCGCCATAACCCAGGGCAAAATCGATTCGCCCACTGGCCAGGTCATCGATACACACCTTGCGCTCCGAATGCACCACTCTCACGCATAACCGCGGCGCGACCTGCTGAAGTTGCTCAAGCAATGGCGGCAGCAGTTGCAAGGCGGTGTAGTCGCTGGCCGCGAAAATAAACGTGCGCTCGCTGCTTGAGGGATCGAAAGGCTCCCACTGTCCCAGTTGATCGGACAGCACCTTGAGGCTGTGCGTAACCGCCGACGCCAGCACCTCGGCGCGCTGGGTCGGGTGCATGCGATTGCCCTGGCGAACGAACAACTCATCGTTGAGTGCTTCACGCAGACGCCCCAGCGCATGGCTGAAAGCCGAGGCACTCATGGACAACTCATGCGCCGCACTGGCAACGGTGCGATGGCGGTACAGGGCATCAAAGATCAACAGCAGATTAAGATCGAGACGGCGCAAGGCTGGATGCATGAAATTCAATAAGACCTGAAGAAATTGCAGTACATGCAGTTTATGACTTCACCTAGCATGGGCGCTCTTTCTTTCAAGGGATCCGCCCACGTGAACCTGCCTATACGCCCTGCCCGCCTCGAGGATGCGCCCCAGATCCTGGCCTTCATCACCGAATTGGCCGACTACGAAAAAGCCCGGCATGAAGTCATTGCCAGCATTGAGGACATCGAACGCACGCTGTTCGGCCCACAGGCCAGCGCCAAGGCACTGATCTGTTCACACAACGATCGGCCGATCGGTTTTGCCGTGTATTTTTTCAGCTATTCGACATGGCAGGGCCGCAATGGCCTGTATCTGGAAGACCTGTACATTAGTCCCGACCATCGCGGCACCGGTGCCGGCAAACAGATGCTCAAGTACCTGGCCAGGGAAGCCTGCGCTTCAAACTGCGGGCGTTTCGAATGGAGCGTGCTGGACTGGAACGAGCCGGCGATCCGCTTTTATGAATCGATCGGAGCGCAGCCGCAGAACGAATGGGTGCGCTATCGAATGGAAGGCGACGCACTGAAGGCGTTTGCCGAAAGTTGACCGGTGCATGCCAGGTCGGCCCGGCGCACCGTGCGCGAGCCGACCTGAGATGCCCAAGTGATCAGAAGTCGTCTTCGACCTGACCGTCCTTGACCTTGAATTCGCGGTTCTGCAGGTAGGCGTTGCGAATGAAGGTGTAGCGGTCACCGGTGACCATACGCTCCGCCGACAGCAGGCTGGCGCGGGTGTCGATCAGGTTAACGCCCAGCGCGGTGTTGCGGGTCGGCACATGGTCGATGTAGCGGTACGGCGAGGTGTAGGTGTCCGGGTAGCGAGCCAGCGCATCACGCACAGTGCTGGGGCCCAACAGCGGCAGCACCACGTAAGGGCCGCTGCCCACACCCCAGTGACCGAGGGTCTGACCGAAGTCTTCATCATTGCGTTGCAGGCCCATGCGCGTGCCGACATCGATGAAGCCCAGCAGGCCGAAAGTGGTGTTGAAGATCAGCCGTGCGCTGTCGACCCCGGCGTCGGCCGGCTTGAGTTGCAGCACGTTGTTGGCCAGGTTGCCGACATCGCCGATGTTGTTGAAGAAGTTGTGTACACCGTCTTCGACAAACTGCGGTGCGATGAACTGATAGCCCTGGGCAATCGGCTTGAGCGTGTAGGTGTCGACCGTGTCGTTGAAACGGAAAATGGCGCGGTTGACGCCTTCCCACGGATCGTCCTCAGCCGCCTGGACGACAACCGGGGCCATTGCGACGCCGGCGCACAGGGACAGCCGTGCCAATCGCTCGATAAAGCCGCTACGCGGTAAGGGCATAACGCAAACTCCTGTCAGAAAGTGATGCCCCGAGCATAAGGCTGCAGGCAAAGGTGGCCAGTATAAAGTGTTCACAAGGAAATAAGTCAGACCAACGCAAATGCACTTCGGTCATTGCGCATTCATATTTCTGTCATCCACAGCCGGTAGCGTGCATCAGTATTTCAGAGATCCCCGACATGCTCGCACCGGTTGCCACGCCCATGCCTGCCTTTTGTGCCCTGCTGTTCGGCCTGCGTGGCTGCCTGGTGGACTTTGGCGCGCAGGCAGACGCCACCTCTTCACACGACCTTGCAGGCAACGCGCAGCTCACGCCCGGCGCACTGGTGAATTTGCAAAGCCTGCGCCAGCAAGGCATTCCCTGTGCCTGGCTGGACGACTTGCCCGACACCGTCAGCCAGACCTTGTGCGCCCCCTTGGGCAGCCTGATCACCGCCACCTCGCGCAGCCCGGTGCAATGGCCTGCGCCGGATGCCTGCTGGCTGGCGCTGATGGCACTGAAGGTCGACAAGCTTGAAGGCTGCGTGCTGGTCAGCGGCGAGCCGCGCCTGTTGCAATCGGGCCTCAATGCCGGGTTGTGGACCATCGGCCTGGCCTCGTGCGGGCCGTTGTGCGGCTTGTCGCCGGCACAATGGCAGGCGCTGGACGGCATGGAACGCGAACGCCTGCGCGCCCAGGCAACCCTGCAACTGTACGCATTGGGCGCCCATTCGGTGATCGATCATCTGGGCGAGCTGGAGTCGTGCCTGGCCGATATCAGCCTGCGGCGCAGCAAGGGCGAAAAACCCTGACCCCGGTCAGAAGCAGGATCCTCTGCGATGGAGTAGTCTTACAAGCATCACGGACCTTTCGTCTGTTGGCGCAGTCCATGACAAAGACTTATCGATCAAGGAGCACCTCATGCCTGCCCGCGAACTGCAAGAACAACTCAACGCCCTGCGCGAGCAACTGGAGCAGAATCCGCCGCTGCTTGAAGAAGAGCGTGTTCATCTACGAGAGCTCGCGCAACAAATTGAAACTAAAATAGAGCTGGAAAACCTCACTCAAGAGCAGGACTCCAGCTTGTCCGATGGGGTCAACCTGGCGGTCGAACGCTTCGAGGTTGAACACCCCGGTATTGCAGCGACCTTGCGCAATATCGTCAACACGCTGGGCAGCATGGGCATCTGATCTTTCTGCCCAACGCACAAAAAGGCCCGTCATCTGACAGGCCTTTTTTTATGCGCGCAGGCTTATTTTTTATGCGCAGGCTTACTGGCGCGCCAGACGTCCGTTAGTCACCTGCAGCATTTCAGTACTGCGATAAGGGTTGATGTCCAGCCCGCCCCGACGCACATAACGCGCATAGACGGTGAGCGACTGCGGCTTGAGCAGACGCTGCAAGTCAAGAAAGATGCGCTCTACGCATTGCTCGTGGAAATCGGAGTGCTGGCGGAAGCTGACGATGTAGGCCAGCAGGCTGGCATGATCCAGCGCCGCGCCACGGTACTCGACCACCACGCTGCCCCAGTCGGGCTGGCGGGTGACCGGGCAGTTGGACTTGAGCAAATGGGTGTGCAGGCTCTCTTCGACCACACGCGAGGGGTCGCACTGCAACAGCTCGGGACGCGGGTGATCGTAGCTGCTGACCTCGATCTCCAGTTCGTCGATGCAGACGCCCGGCAAAGCGGCCACGCCTTGCGCCTCGACTTCATTGAGGCTGCGGATGATCACACCGACCGGTTTACCGGCTGCGGCGGACAAATCGCTGATCAGGACGTCCTGCAACTGCTCACGGCTGGCGTACATGCTCTGGTTGAGGGAGTTGAGGTACAGCTTGAACGACTTCGACTCGATGATATTCGGCGAGTCGGCCGGGACGCTGAACTCGGCGATGGCCACCACCGGCTTGCCCGACGGCAGCAGCCAGGACAGCTCGTAGCAGTTCCAGACATCGACACCCTGATACGGCAAGGTCTGCGCGGTCAGCCCCAGTTCGGCCCATTTCGCGGCGCGCGGAATCGGAAACAACAGCGAAGGCGTGTAGGTGCAAATGTACTCACTGGACTTGCCCAGTGGCGAGTGTTCGGCGGCGGGATGCATGGTGATACCTGGACTTCAAGAATTAACCCGGCAAGTCTATCGGGTTTGCGCGCAGCTTTCAGCCAGGGCCGATCAGCATTACATCGCTGTAAGCTTGCGCCATTATGTGCAGCAACACGTTATAAAGCCCTTTTGCGACACAGCCTGAGCCCTTAATGAAACTACTGATCGTCGAAGATCAACCCAAGACTGGCCATTATCTGTGCCAGGGGCTGAGCGAGGCCGGCTTCGACAGTGAGCTGGCAAGCGACGGCACCACCGGCTTGCAACGCGCCTTGAGTGGCGAACATGCGCTGCTGATTCTCGATGTCATGCTGCCCGGCTTGAGCGGCTGGCAGATTCTTGAGCAGGTGCGCCTTGCAGGCTTGCCGACGCCGGTGCTGTTTCTGACTGCACGCGATGCCATCGAAGACCGCGTGCATGGCCTGGAACTGGGCGCCGATGATTATCTGGTTAAGCCGTTTGCCTTTGCCGAACTGCTCGCCCGCGTTCGTACACTGTTGCGGCGCCTCAATGTTCAGCCGGACACCCAGTTGCAACTGGGCGAGCTGCGCCTGGATTTGCTGCAACGCAAGGTCGAGCGCGCAGGCAAGCGCCTGGACCTGACGACCAAGGAGTTTGCCCTGCTGGAACTGCTGCTGCGCCGCCACGGCGAAGTGCTACCCAAATCGCTGATTGCCGCACAGGTCTGGGACATGCATTTCGACAGCGACACCAACGTCATCGAAGTGGCGATCCGCCGCCTGCGCATGAAGATCGACGATGACTTTGCGCTAAAACTGATCCACACCGTGCGCGGTATGGGCTACGTGTTGCAGGAGCAGGCGCCATGAGGCTGTCGTTGCGCAGCCGCCTGGCGTTGCTGTTCGCGGGCTGCACGGCGGCGGTTTCATTGATTGCCGGGCTGCTGTTCAGCCAGGCCAGCGCCAGCCACTTCATCGAGCTGGACCAGCAACTGTTCGACAGCCAACTGGCCAGCCTGCGCAGCAGCCTGCACGGTGTGGACAGCCTCGAGGCGTTCAGGGCACGCCAGACGCCCTTGAACCAGCCCGGGCATTCGGCGGACCTGATGCTGCGCCTGACCGATGCGCGGAACAATCTGTGGTTCGACAACACTCCCGCCCTGCCCGCCGCGCTGCACACGGCGGGCTTGCAGACCTTCAGCGACGCACGCGGCGACTATCGGCTCTTCACCGCCCGCCTGTACCCGGAACAAGCGAACTCGCCGATCATCACGCTGGTGCTCGATATCACCCACCATCAGCATTTTCTGCAACGCATGCAGCACCTGATCTGGCTGACCGTCGGCCTGTGCGCCCTGGCCACCGCGCTGCTCGGGGCCTGGGCCACGCGCAGCGGGCTACGGCCGCTGCAACGCATGAGCACGGTGGCGGCCGGCGTTTCGGCCAGCTCGCTGACCACGCGCCTGCCCGAACATGAAATGCCCGCCGAACTGGCCGAGCTGACCCGCGCCTTCAATGCCATGCTCACTCGCCTGGACGAAGGCTTTCAGCGCCTGTCGGCGTTCAGTGCCGACATTGCTCACGAGTTGCGCACGCCACTGTCGAACCTGCTGACCCAGACCCAGGTGATCCTTACCCGGCCGCGCTCGCTGGAGCAATACCGCGAAGCGCTGCTAGGCAATCTGGAAGAGCTGCAAGGCCTGGCGCAGATGGTCAATGACATGCTCCTGCTGGCCAAGGCCGAACAAGGCTTGCTGGCGCCTGCGCGTGACACCTTGTGCCTTGAAGATGAAGTCGACGCGGTGCTGGAGTATTTCACCCCGCTGGCCGACGACGCCGGCATTGCCCTGCAGCGCGAGGGCCAGGCGCAGGTGCGCGGGGATCGGGCGCTGTTGCGTCGGGTGCTTTCGAACCTGCTGGACAATGCGCTGCGCTATACACCGGCGGGCGGCCAGTTGCGGGTGACGCTGCAAGCGCTGGCCGAAGGCGTGCAACTGAGCGTGGAGAATCCCGGCCAGACGCTGGAGCCGTATGTGCTACCGCGTCTGTTTGATCGCTTTTACCGGGCCGACCCGGCCAGGGCCGATAGCCAGACCCATGCCGGGCTGGGGCTGGCGATCAGTCGCTCGATCATCCAGGCCCACGGCGGCACGATTCACTGCGAGTCGGCCGCCGGGCTGACCCGCTTTGTGATCCACCTGCCCGGTTGAGCGGTTACTCGTAGCGCAAGGCGTGCGCCGGCTGGATCTGGGCGGCGCGCCAGGCCGGATAGATGGTTGCCAGAAAGCTGAGCACAAAACCGGCACCGCAGATCAGCAGCACATCACCGGCTTGCAGCTCCGAGGGCAGGTTGCTGATGAAGTACACATCGGCACTGAACACGTGCTGGCCACTGACGCGCTCGAACCAGCCGACCAGCGCGCTGACGTTCAGCGCGGCAATCACACCCAGCACGCCGCCGATCAAGGTACCGACCACGCCGATCAGCGAGCCCTGAACGATGAAGATGCCCATGATCTGCCGAGGCGTGGCGCCGATGGTGCGCAGGATCGCGATGTCGGCGCCCTTGTCGTTGACCACCATGATCAGCGTGGCAATGATGTTGAACGCCGCCACGGCGACGATCATCAGCAGCAACAGGCCAATCATGGTCTTTTCCATTTTCATGGCGCTGAACAGGCTGCCCTGGGTATGGGTCCAGTCATCGGCGCGGTAGCCCTGGCCCAGTCCGCTGGCAATGTCGGTCGAGACCTTGGGCGCCTGGTACAGGTCTTTCAGCGCCAGACGCACGCCCTGCACTTGCCCCGGCTGCCAGCGCTGCATCTGCCCGGCGTCGCTGATATGCATCAGCGCCATGGAACCGTCCAGCTCGGCGCCGACCTTGAACAGCCCGACCACGGTCAGGCGTTGCAGGCGCGGGGTGATACCGCCGGGCGCGTTGCTGATTTCCGGCACGATCAGGGTCAGTGCATCGCCGACATTCACGCGAAAACGCCGGGCGGTGATCTCGCCCAGCACCACGCCGAACTCACCGGGCTTGAGGCTTTCCAGGCTGCCACGGGTGATGTGCTGTGTAACGATCGAGACTTCATGCTCACGCGCAGGATCGATACCGCTGACCTGGATCGGCTGCATCGAGCCGCGATAGGAGAGCATGCCTTCCATCTCGGTCAGCGGCGCGGCGGCCACCACTTGCGGATTGCGCAAGGCGGCATCGGCAACTTTCTGCCAGTCATCCACCGGCTTGACGCCGAGAATGGCGGCGTGCGGGACCATGCCGAGAATGCGCGAGCTCATTTCACGCTGGAAGCCGTTCATCACCGACAGCACCACGATCATGGCCAGCACACCCAGCGCCAGGCCGATCATCGACGTCATGGAGATGAACGAGATAAAGTTCTTGCGGCGCTTGGCCCGGGTGTAGCGGGCGCCGATGAAGATGGATAAGGGTCGGAACATTCGCAGGGCACCTTGGCAAAAAGATCGGCCCGCACGCCTTGATGGCGCTCCGGGCCGGATGAATCAGACGGCGACCAGACGCCCGTCTTCCAGGCTCAGGACACGGTCCATTTGCCTGGCCAGATTCAGATCGTGGGTGACCACCAGAAACGCGGTGCGCGACGAGGTACTAAGCTCGCGCATCAGGTCCTGAATGCCTTGTGCGGTGTGATGATCGAGGTTGCCGGTCGGCTCATCGAGCATCACCAGCCCCGGCTCGTTGACCAGCGCGCGGGCAATGGCCACGCGCTGGCGCTCGCCACCGGACAGTTCGGCCGGTTTGTGCGCCAGGCGATGGCCCAGGCCAACCCGCTCAAGCAAAACGGTAGCCCGCTTGCGCGCCTCGGGGATCGGCGTCTTGCCGATCAGCAAGGGCATGCAGACGTTTTCCAGCGCGGTGAACTCAGGCAACAGATGGTGGAACTGGTAGACAAAACCCAGCGCCCGGTTGCGCAGCAGGCCACGGGCCTTCTCGTTCAGCGCCGACAGTTGCTCGCCAGCCAGCCAGACACTGCCTTCGGACGGCGTATCCAGACCGCCCAGCAGGTTGAGCAAGGTGCTCTTGCCGGAACCGGAACTGCCGACGATGGCCACCCGCTCACCGGGGAACAGCTCCAGTTGCAGGTTGGACAGCACCACGACCGACTCCGGGCCCTCCTCGTAGGATTTACCCAGGTTGCGGCAACTCAATACGGCTTTATCAGACATGCCCGACTCACTCATAACGTAACGCCTCTGCCGGCTGGGTACGCGCTGCGCGCCAGGCCGGGTACAGGGTGGCGAAGAAACTCAAAACCAATGCGGCGCCGCAGACCTGCAACACATCCTGGGCCATCAGTTGCGAAGGCAGGTAGTCGATGAAATAGACATCCGCATTGAGAAACTTGTGGCCGATCAGGCCCTCGAGGGCGGCAATCGCGCTGCTGACATTGAGCGCGGCCAGAATACCGACACCGGCGCCGATCAGCGTACCGACCACGCCGATCACCGTGCCCTGGACCATGAAGATCGCCATGATCTGCCCCGGCGTGGCGCCCAGTGTGCGCAGGATAGCGATATCGCCCTTCTTGTCGTTGACCACCATCACCAGCGTGGAAATGATGTTGAACGCCGCCACCGCGACGATCAGCAACAGCAGCAGGCCGATCATGGATTTCTCCATGCGGATGGCCTGGTACAGGTTGCCGTGGGTGCGCATCCAGTCACGCGACCAATAGTGGTCGCTGCCCAGTTGCTGGGCGATTTCCCAGGAAGTACGCGGCGCCTGGAACAGGTCGTCGAACTTCAGGCGCAAGCCCTGAACCTGATCGGGCTGCCAGCGACGCAGGCGCCCCAGGTCCTCGATATTGGTCAGGCCCAGATAGCCGTCGATTTCACCGGCGCCCACATGAAAGATGCCGACCACGGTGAAGCGCTTCATGCGCGGGAACATGCCGGCCGGCGTAACCGCCACTTCCGGCGCGACGAAGGTCAGTTTGTCGCCGACGGCAACGCCCAGTTTCGCCGCCGCCTTGTCGCCGATCATGATGCCGAATTCGCCCGGCGCCAGCGCCTTCAGCGCGCCCTGGCGAATGAATTGATCGATGATCGAAACCTTGCTCTCCTGGGCCGGGTCAATACCATTGAGCAGCACCTTTTGTACGGTGCCGGCATGACTAAGCAGGCCCTGCATCTGGGTAAACGGCGCAACGGCCAGCACACCGGCATGGCTGCTGACCTTTTCAGCCAGGGCCGGCCAGTTGCGGATCGGCTCGTCGGACTCAAGGGTGGCATGCGGCACCATGCCCAGCACGCGGGTGCGCATCTCATGATCGAAGCCGTTCATGACCGACAGCACCACGATCATCACCACCACGCCAAGGGCCAGGCCGATGATCGAGGTCAGGGAAATGAAGGAGACAAAATGATTACGCCGCTTGGCACGGGTATAACGCGTGCCGATGAAAGCAAAAAGAGGTCTGAACATGTAAGGAATTGTTCGCAGGAATGGGACATCCGTGTGGCGGGCCGAAACGCTCGGCCTTACACTCGAAGCTCTCTGACCACAGCCGTTAGCACGGGTTCGCCATGTCGACATTAGATGAAGAAAGACGCCGCGAATACTACCGTATCGAGGACAGCGTCGCACTGGAAATTAACCCCCTCACGGAGGCTGCCAGCTGCGCGATGCCGCATATTACGGTGTTGTTCCAGTTGCTCAGCGAGCTGCATGTCAGCGAGTTCGAGTCCCAACATCTACTGCGCCAGCTCGACGAGCGCGACCGGGTGCTCAACAGTTTTCTCAAGACCCTGAGCAAGCGCATCGACCTGCTCGGCCAGGTCGTGGCCCACACCGCACTGGGCGAACTGGGCGCCCCGCAGCCGGTTTTACTCTCCGAAGCCGGCGTGCAGTTTCACGCGGCCCAGCCCTATAGCCCGGACTCGCATCTGTCGCTCAAAATGGTATTAATGCCACAAGCCGCCGGCATGATGCTGCAGGCCCGGGTCGTGAGCTGTGAGGCCCGTGGCGAGGACGATTACGAAATCGATACAGAATTTGTCGACCTGCCCGATGCGCAGCGTCAGCTGCTGGCCCGCCATGTGCTGCAACGCCAGGCGCAGCAACGCCGCCTGGCACGCGAGCAGCCCGAGCCCTGACCCGCGTTCTAACCCAAGGAGTATTTGTGACCCTGATCTACGGCCACCGCGGCGCCAAAGGCGAAGCACCGGAAAACACCCTCACCAGCTTCCAGCAATGCCTGCAACACGGCGTGCGCCGCTGCGAGCTGGACCTGCACCTGTCACGTGACGGCGAGCTGATGGTCATTCACGACCCGACCCTCAAGCGCACCACCCAGCGCGGCGGCAAGGTCAACGAGCATCTGGCACAGGACCTGGTGACCTATGACGCCCGCCACGGCGGTCCTGGCTGGGCACAGCCGTGCCCGATCCCGACGCTGGAAACCCTGTTCGAGCAGTGCGATTTCGATCACTGGCAACTGGAAGTCAAGAGCGCCTCACGCACCCGCGCCGCCAACACCGTGCTGGCGATTCGTGAACTGGTGCAGCGCCATGGCTTGCTCGACAAGGTCACCATCACCTCCAGCTCCCGCGAAGTGCTGCGCGCGGCACTGGAACTGACGCCGGACATTTCGCGCGGCCTGGTGGCCGAATACGCCTGGCTGGACCCTTTGAAGGTCGCACAGGGTTATGGCTGCGAGATTCTGGCGCTGAACTGGACGCTGTGTACCCCCGAGCGCCTGATCAAGGCCCAGCGCCAGGGGTTGCACGTGTCGGTATGGACGGTCAACGAACCGGCGCTGATGCGCAGGCTCGCTGACTTCGGCGTAGACAGCCTGATTACAGACTTTCCCGGTTTGGCCACCGCCACCCTCGGGAATCGCTGAAACCGGTATCCCCGGCCGGCTCAGGCCACCGGCCGGAGCCGCTCAAAAAAGCCGGTTGAGCCCGTCGTAGGCCGCCACCCGATAGGCTTCGGCCATGGTCGGGTAGTTGAAGGTGGTGTTGACGAAATACTTGAGGGTATTGGCTTCACCCGGCTGGTTCATGATCGCCTGGCCGATGTGTACGATCTCCGAAGCCTGGTCGCCGAAGCAATGCACGCCCAGCACTTCCAGGGTTTCGCGGTGAAAGAGGATCTTCAGCATGCCGACCCGCTCGCCGGAAATCTGCGCCCGCGCCATGCCTTTGAAGAACGCCTTGCCCACCTCGTACGGCACCTTGGCCTCGGTCAGCTCGCTTTCGTTCTTGCCGATCGAGCTGATCTCCGGAATCGTGTAGATGCCGGTCGGCACATCGTTGACATAGCGCCAGCTGCCGTTCTCGACCACGCTGCCGGCCGCCGAACGCCCCTGGTCGTAAGCGGCACTGGCCAGGCTCGGCCAGCCGATTACATCGCCTGCACCGTAGATATTGCCCAGCTTGGTGCGATAGCTTTCATCGACTTCGATCTGCCCACGGCCATTGGCCTTCAGGCCGATGTTTTCCAGGCCCAGCTTGTCGGTGTTACCGGTGCGGCCGTTGCACCAGAGCAAGGCATCGGCCTTGATCTTCTTGCCCGACTTGAGGTGCAGGACAACGCCGTTTTCCAGGCCTTCGACCCGCTCGTACTCTTCGTTGTGGCGCACCATCACGTTGTTGTTGCTGAAGTGATAGCTCAGCGCCTGCGAGATTTCCTTGTCGAGGAAGCTCAGCAACTGATCGCGGTTGTCCACCAGCTCGACCAGTACGCCCAGGCCGCTGAAGATCGAAGCGTATTCGCAACCGATCACGCCGGCGCCATAGATGATCAGTTTGCGCGGGGTGTGGCTCAGGCTGAGGATGGTGTCGCTGTCGTAGATACGCTTGTGCGAGAAGTCGATATCGGAGGGGCGATAAGGCCGCGAACCGGTGGCAATGATGATCTGGCTGGCAACCAGCTTTTCGACCACGCCATTGGCGCAGACCACATTGATACTGTTTTCGTCGGCAAAGCTGCCGGTGCCGAAGAACACATCGACCCGGTTACGGGCGTAATAACTGGTGCGCGACGCCACTTGCTTGGAAATGACGATTTCGGCGTTTTTCAGCACATCGGGAAACGAGAACCAGCGTGGCTCGCCGATGGCGCGGAACATCGGGTTGGTGTTGAACTGGATGATCTGCTTGACCGAGTGACGCAGTGCCTTGGAAGGGATGGTGCCCAGGTGGGTGCAGTTGCCGCCGACCTGGCGACGGCTGTCGACCATCGCCACCTTGCGTCCCGCTTTGGCAGCGTTCATCGCTGCGCCTTCCCCGGCAGGACCGGACCCCAATACCACGACATCGTAGTTGTAGACAGCCATGCGTACTCCTATAGAACAGGCCGAGGCGCCACTCTGGCATCTCTGGCTAAATCACGCGGCGCAGTCTAGCGCTGCGTCGAAGCGGGGAACATTACCCCTTGGTCGTGTTGAAGGCCAATTTTTCTCCTGAAAACGCTCCCGGCGTCTGCCTGGCGAACCTGAACAAACCTTGAACCACTTGCCCTTCCCTGCCGCAACCGCTCTGCAACGGTTGTCTCCGTCATTCTTTAAACATACTGTTACAAATAGCCCCGCATCCGGGCGAAGACCCGGAGTGCTGCCCGTGCAGCCAGCAGACTGACCAGAAACCCACGATAATCAGCCCGAAGAGTCAGCCAAATGACCTCAACAACAAGTAAAGGCAAGGCGATATTTCGCGTTGTCAGCGGCAACTTCCTCGAGATGTTCGACTTCATGGTCTACGGCTTTTACGCCACGGCCATCGCCAAGACCTTCTTCCCCGCCGACAGTGCATTCGCTTCATTGATGCTGTCGCTGGCCACCTTCGGCGCAGGCTTTCTGATGCGCCCGCTGGGCGCGATCTTTCTCGGCGCCTACATCGACCGTCACGGTCGCCGTCAGGGCTTGTTGATCACCCTGGCGCTGATGGCCATGGGCACCCTGCTGATCGCCTGCGTGCCGAGCTACGCCAGCATTGGCCTGGCCGCACCGCTGCTGGTGCTGCTCGGACGCTTGCTGCAAGGCTTCTCGGCCGGCGTGGAACTGGGCGGCGTCTCGGTCTACCTGGCAGAGATCGCCACACCGGGGCGCAAAGGCTTTTTCGTCAGTTGGCAATCGGCCAGCCAACAGGCCGCCGTGGTCTTCGCAGGCCTGCTGGGCGTGGCCCTCAACCACTGGCTGAGCCCGCAGCAGATGGGCGACTGGGGCTGGCGCCTGCCGTTTTTCATCGGCTGCATGATCGTACCGGCGCTGTTCATCATTCGCCGCTCGCTGGAAGAATCGCCGGAGTTCGAGGCCCGCAAGCACCGCCCGACCCTGAGCGAAGTGCTGCGTTCGATCCGGCAGAACTTCGGCCTGGTCATCGCCGGCATGGCGCTGGTCGTGATGACCACGGTGTCGTTCTATCTGATCACCGCCTACACCCCGACCTTCGGCAAGAACGAACTGAACCTGTCGGACCTGGAAAGCCTGCTGGTGACGGTGTGCGTGGGGGTTTCCAACTTTATCTGGCTGCCCTTGATGGGCGCCGTGTCCGACCGCATCGGCCGCAAGCCGCTGCTGATCGGTGCGACAGTGCTGGCCATTGCCACCGCCTACCCGGCCCTGTCGTGGCTGGTCGCGCACCCAAGCTTCAGCCATCTGCTGATGGTCGAGCTGTGGCTGTCGTTCCTGTATGGCTCGTATAACGGCGCCATGGTCGTGGCCCTGACTGAAATCATGCCGGTCGATGTGCGCACCACCGGCTTCTCGCTGGCCTATAGCCTGGCCACCGCGACCTTCGGCGGCTTTACGCCTGCGGCCTGCACCTACCTGATCCACGCCCTGGACAACAAGGCAGCGCCCGGCATCTGGCTGACCGCCGCCGCCATCATGGGACTTCTGGCGACGCTGTTCCTGTTCAGGAACAGCGCAGAGGCAAGCGGCAAGCTTCAAGCGGCAAGTTAAAAGCGGTAGGCCTGAAATCTGCGCATAAAAAAACGGGTCGACTAATCGACCCGTTTTTTCTTGCAGCCTGCAGCTAAAAGCTTACCGCTGTCGTTACGCAGGGAAGGCTGGTGGGTTGACGCCCGCCATGTCTTCCATGACGCGGACAACCTGGCAGCTGTAACCGAATTCGTTGTCGTACCAGACATACAAGACAACGCGGTTATCGTTGGCAATGGTCGCTTCGGCGTCGACGACACCGGCGTGACGGGAGCCGACGAAGTCGGTCGATACCACTTCTTGCGAGCTGACGTAGTCGATCTGCTTGTGCAGGTCCGAATACAGCGCGATGTCGCGCAGGTATTCGTTGATCTCTTCGCGAGTCGTGGCTTTTTCCAGGTTCAGGTTCAGGATCGCCATCGACACGTTCGGCGTCGGCACGCGAATCGCGTTGCCGGTCAGCTTGCCGGCCAGTTCAGGCAGGGCCTTGGCGGCAGCGGTGGCAGCACCGGTCTCGGTGATGACCATGTTCAGCGCGGCGCTACGGCCACGACGCGAACCCTTGTGGAAGTTGTCGATCAGGTTCTGGTCGTTGGTGTACGAGTGAACGGTTTCGACGTGACCATTGATGATGCCGTACTTGTCGTTGACAGCCTTGAGCACCGGCACGATGGCGTTGGTGGTGCAGGAAGCGGCCGAAACGATCTTGTCGTCATCGGTGATCTGGCCATGGTTGATGCCGTGAACGATGTTCTTCAGCTTGCCCTTGCCAGGTGCGGTCAGGACCACACGACCGACACCCGGGCAGGCCAGATGCTGGCCCAGGCCGTCGGCATCGCGCCATACGCCGGTGTTGTCCACCAGCAGCGCGTTCTGGATGCCGTACTGGGTGTAATCCACCTCGGTCGGGTTCTTGGCATAAATGATCTGGATCAGGTTGCCGTTGGCGGTCAGGGTGTTGTTGGCTTCATCAATGGTGATGGTGCCATCGAACGGGCCGTGTACCGAGTCGCGGCGCAGCAGGCTGGCACGCTTGACCAGGTCGTTCTCGGCGCCCTTGCGGACCACGATTGCACGCAGGCGCAGGCCGTCGCCACCACCGGTCTTCTCGACCAGGATGCGCGCCAGCAGGCGACCGATACGGCCAAAACCGTAGAGCACGACGTCGGTGCCCTTGCGCTCCGAAGTCTTCTGTTGGCCCACTACACTGGCCAGCTCTTCACGCACGAACTGCTCGGCGTTGCGGCCATTGCCTTCGGTCTTGAACTTGACCGCCAGACGGCCCAGGTCCACGGAAGCGGCGCCCAGCTTGAGCTCGCTCATGGCCTTGAGCAGCGGGAAAGTTTCGTGCACCGACAGCTCGCTCGCATCGGCCTGGCGATGACGGGCAAAACGGTGGGCTTTGAGAATCGCGATGACTGAACGGTTGATCAGGCTGCGGCCGTAGATCGAGGAGACCACATTGTTATTGCGGTACAGCTGGCCGATAAGCGGGATCATAGCTTCGGCGAGGGCTTCACGATCGATCCATTCACCAAGACACTGGTCGGGCTTCTGAGTCACGGGAACCTTCCACATGTAGGGGCAGAAAAAAGGGGCTACATTATGACCGGACCAGTGTTTCTGAGCAATGCACGGCGATCAGATGTTTTGGCACTACATAAATTCCGGCGGCAAAATCAGCCAATGGCGCTGGAAAACTGACAGCTACCGCCTTCGCCCGTTACAATCGCCAGCCCTGTCGCACTGCCTGGAGTCCGACCTTCCGTGCCTGTCCTGCGTCTACCGCATCTGCCTGCCGCTGCCGGCAAACAACACTGGGGCAATCTGCCCGGTGCCGCCCTGAGCCTGGCCATCGCCGAGGCTGCCAATGCCGCCCGGCGTTTCACCCTGCTGTTGACTGCCGACAGCCAGGGCGCCGAACGCCTGGAGCAAGAGCTCAAGTTCTTTGCCCCGGATTTGCCGGTGCTGCATTTCCCCGATTGGGAAACGCTGCCCTACGACCTGTTCTCGCCGCATCAGGACATTATTTCCCAGCGCATCGCCAGCCTTTACCGCCTGCCGGAGCTGAGCCACGGCGTGCTGGTGGTGCCGATCACCACCGCCCTGCACCGCCTGGCACCGACTTCGTTCCTGCTCGGCAGCAGCCTGGTGCTCGACGTTGGCCAGAAGCTCGATGTCGAGGCCATGCGCACCCGCCTTGAAGCCAGCGGCTACCGTTATGTCGACACGGTCTACGAGCATGGCGAATTCACCGTGCGCGGCGCGCTGATCGATCTGTTCCCGATGGGCAGCAAGGTGCCGTACCGCATCGACCTGTTCGACGACGAGATCGAAACCCTGCGCACCTTCGACCCGGACACCCAGCGCTCCATCGACAAGGTCGATTCGGTGCGCCTGCTGCCGGCCAAGGAATTCCCGCTGCATAAAGATGAAGTCGTGCGCTTCAAGGCGCGCTTTCGCGAGCGCTTCGATGTCGACTTTCGCCGCAGCCCGATCTTTCAGGACTTGAACAGCGGCATCACGCCGGCCGGCATCGAGTACTACATTCCGCTGTTCTTCGAACAGACCTCGACCCTGTTCGATTACCTGCCACAAGACACCCAGGTGTTTTCCCTGCCCGGTATCGAGCAAGCGGCAGAGAACTTCTGGAACGATGTGCGCAACCGTTATGAAGATCGCCGCGGCGACCTGTCGCGGCCCTTGCTGCCGCCAGCAGAATTGTTTCTGCCGGTCGAAGACTGCTTTGCGCGCCTGAAAAGCTGCCCGCGCGTCGTGGTCAGCCAGCAGGACGTCGAGGCCGGCGTCGGCCGCGAGCGCTTCCCGGCCCAGCCGCTGCCGAACCTGGCCATCGAGGCCAAGGCCAACCAGCCACTGGCGGCGCTGTCGAACTTTCTCGACCAGTTCCCGGGCCGGGTGCTGTTCACCGCCGAATCCGCCGGCCGCCGTGAAGTGCTGCTCGAATTGCTCGAACGCCTGAAGCTGCGGCCGAAAACCGTCGACAGCTGGCAGGATTTCGTCGACGGCAAGGACCGTCTGGCGATCACCATTGCGCCACTCGACGAAGGCCTGGTGCTCGACCAGCCGTCGCTGGCGCTGGTTGCCGAAAGCCCGTTGTTCGGCCAGCGCGTCATGCAGCGCCGGCGCCGCGAGAAGCGCACCGACCAAGGCAACAACGATGCGGTGATCAAGAACCTCACCGAGCTGCGCGAAGGCGCGCCGGTGGTGCACATCGATCACGGCGTGGGCCGTTATCAGGGCCTGGCCACGCTGGAAATCGACAATCAGGTGGCCGAGTTCCTGACCCTGGTCTATGCCGACGACGCCAAGCTGTATGTGCCGGTGGCCAACCTGCACCTGATCGCCCGCTACACCGGCAGCGACGACGAACTGGCGCCGCTGCACCGGCTGGGCTCGGAAGTCTGGCAGAAGGCCAAACGCAAGGCCGCCGAGCAGGTGCGCGATGTCGCCGCCGAACTGCTCGACATCTATGCCCGCCGCGCCGCCCGCGAAGGCTATGCCTTTGAAGACCCGAAGGCCGACTACGCGACCTTCAGCGCCGGCTTCCCGTTCGAAGAAACTCCCGACCAGCAGTCGAGCATCGATGCAGTGCGCGCCGACATGCTCGCCGCCCGGCCGATGGACCGCCTGGTGTGCGGCGACGTCGGCTTCGGCAAGACCGAAGTGGCCATGCGCGCGGCGTTCATTGCCGTGCACGGTGGACGTCAGGTCGCGGTGCTGGTGCCGACCACCCTGCTCGCCCAGCAGCACTACAACAGCTTCCGCGACCGCTTCGCCGACTGGCCGGTCAAGGTCGAGGTGATGAGCCGCTTCAAGTCGGCCAAGGAAGTCAATGCGGCGGTGGCCGACCTGGCCGAGGGCAAGCTCGACATCGTGATCGGCACGCACAAGCTGCTGCAGGATGACGTCAAGTTCAAGAACCTGGGCCTGGTGATCATCGACGAAGAACACCGCTTCGGGGTGCGCCAGAAAGAACAGCTCAAGACCCTGCGCAGCGAGGTCGACATTCTGACCCTGACCGCCACGCCGATTCCGCGCACGCTGAACATGGCGGTGTCGGGCATGCGCGACCTGTCGATCATTGCCACGCCACCGGCACGACGCCTGTCGGTGCGCACCTTTGTCATGGAGCACAACAAGCCCACGGTCAAAGAAGCGCTGTTGCGCGAACTGCTGCGCGGCGGCCAGGTGTATTACCTGCACAACGACGTCAAGACCATCGAGAAATGCGCCGCCGACCTCGCCGAACTGGTGCCCGAGGCACGCATCGGCATCGGCCACGGGCAGATGCGCGAGCGTGAACTCGAACAGGTGATGAGCGACTTCTACCACAAGCGCTTCAACGTGCTGGTGGCCTCGACCATCATCGAGACCGGCATCGATGTGCCGAGCGCCAACACCATTCTGATCGAGCGCGCCGACAAGTTCGGCCTGGCGCAGTTGCACCAGTTGCGCGGCCGCGTCGGGCGCAGTCACCACCAGGCTTATGCCTATCTGCTGACCCCGCCGCGCAAGCAGATCACCCCGGATGCCGAGAAGCGCCTGGAAGCCATCGCCAACACCCAGGACCTGGGCGCAGGCTTTGTGCTGGCCACCAACGACCTCGAAATCCGCGGCGCCGGCGAACTGCTCGGCGACGGCCAGAGCGGGCAGATTCAGGCGGTCGGCTTTACCCTGTACATGGAAATGCTCGAACGCGCGGTCAAGGCGATTCGCAAGGGCGAGCAACCCAACCTCGACCAGCCGCTGGGCGGCGGGCCGGAGATCAACCTGCGGGTGCCGGCGCTGATTCCGGAAGCCTATCTGCCGGATGTGCACACGCGGCTGATCCTCTACAAGCGTATTGCCAACGCCGCCGACGAAGAAGCGCTCAAGGATCTGCAGGTCGAGATGATCGACCGCTTTGGCTTGTTGCCCGAGCCGACCAAGAATCTGGTGCGCATCACGCAGCTGAAGCTGGTCGCCGAACAACTGGGCATCACCAAGATCGATGCCGGCCCGCAAGGCGGTCGCCTGGAGTTTGCCGCCACCACGCCGGTCGAGCCGCTGACCCTGATCAAGCTGATTCAGGGCCAGCCCAATCGCTACAAGTTCGAAGGCGCGACACTGTTCAAGTTCATGGTACCGATGGAGCGTCCCGACGAGCGCTTCAATACGATCGAGGCGCTGCTGGAGCGCCTGACCCCGAAAACTGCTTGAAGGATGTATTGATGCGCGTGTTTCGTTCACTGATCCTGCTGCTGACCGTAGCCCTGACGCTGGCCGCACCAAACGCCTTTGCCGAGGGGTCGTATCAGGTCGAGACCATCCTGTTCCGCCAGATCGGCGAAGCGGCTGCCACGCCGCAATTTCCTCCGGAGCACTGGGATGCCGGCGCGACCAGGGTCACGGCGCAGAATCAGCGCAGCACCTCGCTCAATGCGCTGGTCGACAAGCTTCAGGCCAGCGGCCAGTATCAAGTGTTGCTGCACCGCGCCTGGCAACAGAAGATCGGCAGTGAACCCGGCGTGATGGCGGTCACCGACGGTCAGGAACAGTTCGGGCATTATCCGGTCGAGGGCACGTTGAAGCTGGCTATCGCCCGCTTTACCGATTACGAAGCCGACTTCTGGGTCAACCAGATCGACGCCCACGGCCAGTTGGTCAGCAGCGAGCGCTTGAAGCAGAGCGCACGCATCAAGAACGGCGAACTGACCTTTCTGGATTACGGCAGCCTGGCGCTGCTGGTCAAGGTTTCGCCGCTCTGATCCTCTTCTTCGTCCACGGGGCGAGCGCTTAGGCGCTCGTCTTTTTTTGAGCAGCACAAGGGTTTTGCACACCGGTGTCATCCATTCTCGAAAAAGTCCTGGCTCGCCCCTGGAAATACCTGTTCAAACCCCAGACGCTTGAGCGCGGGCGCGACTATGCCCTGCAAAAACGGATCATGCTGGAGCACAGCAGTGACCAGGTGATCCGTACTCAATGTCGCGGCAGCGGGCTGGATCGCTACACCCAGACGCTGGTGTTCAAGGATCCTGCGCACTTCAGCGAGTACCTGGTGTGTACCTGCACCTGCCCGGTGCGCAAGGACTGCAAGCATTGCGTGGCCGCGCTGTACTACCTGCAAGACCCGCGCAACCGCGAAACCCTTGGCCTCAAGGCGCCGCCCGAGCCGCGCGCCACGCTGCCCGAACGGCTGATCGACGACCTGATGCCCAAGCCGCGGCTGATTCTGGCCAGCGTCGAATTCAGTGCCTTCGAGCCGCGCAACGGGCGCATGCAGCGCCAGGTCCAGCACCGGGCGGCGCTGGCGTTCGCCTACGGCAAGCACTACGCGGTGGGCACCACCCACGTGAGCATTCTGACCAGCACGCTGGGCAGCGATCTGGTCAACCAGAAAAGCGACATCATCGAGCACACCGCCAGCGAAACCCTGCGCATTCGCCGCCAGGGCGAGCAAGAGCGTCTGTACCGCCAGCAACTGGCCAATCTCGGTTTCAAGATCGCCACCCGGCAAAGCAAGGCACTGCCCGACAGCGCCGGCGAAATGTACGAGTTGCCCAACGACAAGGCCTGGCTGCATTTCGTCCTCGACGAACTGCCCAAACTGCGCGAGCAAGGCTGGGAAATCCAGCAACAGGACAGCTTCGGCTTCAATGTCACGCCGGTCGATGACTGGTACGCGGTCATCGACGAACAGACCGACCGCAACTGGTTTGACCTCGAGCTGGGGATCATCGTCAACGGCGAACGCCTGAGCCTGCTGCCGATCCTGATCAACCTGCTGCGCAGCCACCCCGAACTGACCAGCCCGGCAGCGGTGGCCAAGCGTGGCGATGAAGAACAACTGCTGGTGCAGCTTAACCCGCGCGATCTCGACGGCGGCGCACCGGTGCAGATCGCCCTGCCCTATGGCCGGCTCAAGCCGGTGCTAGCGACGCTGGGCGATTTCTACTGGCGCGAAAACGACAGCAACGTCCTGCGCCTGAACACCGCCGACGCCGCACGCCTGACCGAACTCGACGACCTGCCGCTGTCCTGGCAAGGCGGCGACCGGCTACGGCAGTTCGCCGATCGGCTGGCCAACATCAAGGATGCACCGGTCGATTTGCCTGAAGGCCTGAATGCACGCCTGCGCCCGTATCAGCTCGAAGGCCTGAGCTGGATGCAATCGCTGCGCGAGCTGGAAGTTGGCGGCGTGCTGGCCGATGACATGGGTCTGGGCAAGACCCTGCAAACCTTGGCGCACCTGTTGCTGGAAAAACAGGCCGGGCGTCTCGACCGGCCGGCGCTGGCGGTGATGCCGACCAGCCTGATCGGCAACTGGCTCGACGAAGCGGCGCACTTTACGCCGCAACTCAAGGTGCTGGCACTGTACGGCGCACAGCGTCATCAGGACGTTGCCGACCTGCGCGACTACGACCTGATCCTGACCACGTACGCCCTGTTGCCGCGCGACCTGGAGCATCTGCAAAAGCTGCCGCTGCACGTGCTGATTCTCGATGAAGCGCAGTACATCAAGAACCCCAAGAGCAAGGCCGCCCAGGCCGCCCGCGAACTGACTGCGCGCCAACGTTTGTGCCTGTCCGGTACGCCACTGGAAAACCACCTGGGCGAGCTATGGTCGCTGTTTCACTTCCTGATGCCCGGCTGGCTGGGCAGCAGCAAGGAGTTCAACAGCAATTACCGCACCGCCATCGAAAAACACGGCAACCGCGACCGCCTGCTGCATTTGAATGCGCGCATCAAGCCGTTCTTGCTGCGCCGCACCAAGGAACAGGTGGCCACCGAACTGCCGTCCAAGACCGAAATCGTGCATTGGGTCGAACTCAACGACAGCCAGCGCGATGTGTACGAAACCGTGCGCCTGGCCATGGACAAGAAGGTCCGCGACGAGATCGGCAAGAAAGGCATGGCGCGCAGCCAGATCGTGATTCTTGAAGCGCTGCTCAAGCTGCGCCAGGTGTGCTGCGACCTGCGGCTGGTCAACGACAACCCGATCAACCCGCGCCACGGCAGCTCGGCCAAGCTGGGCAGCCTGATGGAGATGTTCGAAGAGCTGCTGGCCGAAGGACGGCGGATTCTGCTGTTTTCGCAGTTCACCTCGATGCTCAGCCTGATCGAGCAAGAGCTGAAACAACGCGGCATCGCCTATGCCCTGCTCACCGGCGCGACCCGCGACCGGCGCACGCCGATCCGCGAGTTTCAGGAAGGCCGTTTGCCGGTGTTTCTGATCAGCCTCAAGGCCGGCGGCACCGGGCTTAACCTCACCGCCGCCGACACCGTGATCCACTACGACCCGTGGTGGAACCCGGCCGCCGAAAACCAGGCCACCGACCGCGCTTATCGCATTGGCCAGGACAAGCCGGTGTTCGTCTACAAGATGATTTCCCGTGGCACGGTGGAAGAAAAGATCCAGCGCCTGCAACAGGAAAAGACCGCACTGGCCGCCGGCGTGCTGGACGGGCGCACCAGCGGCGACTGGAAACTGGGCGAAGAAGACCTGCAAGCCTTGTTCGCCCCGCTGCCACCGGTGCCGAAAAAAGCCCGGGGCTGAAACGCGACATCACCCCACCAGCGCAATCAGCTGCTGGCGCTGGGCGTCGGTCAGGGTCGGGCCGGCACCGGCGCCTGCGTTTTCAGCCATGTAGCGCGGATTGCCGGTGCCGGGAATGACGCAGGTCACCGCCGGGTGCGCGAGCAGGAACTTCAAGGCCAGTTGCGGCCAGCTGGTGACTTGCACCTGCCCTGCCCAGCCCGGCAAGGGTTTGCTCTTGAGCCGCGACAACAGCCCGCCGCCACCGAACGGCCGGTTACAGATCACCGCCACGCCGCGTTCGCGACACAGTGGCAACAGGCGCTTTTCGGCTTCACGGTCATCCAGCGCGTAGTTGATCTGCAGAAAATCCAGCGCCTCGGCCTTGAGCACTGCCTCGACCTGATCGTAGGCCGAGGCGGTGTAATGGCTGATGCCGATGTAGCGAATCCGCCCCTGCGCCTTCCAGTCACGCAGCACCGGCAAATGGCTCTTCCAGTCGACCAGATTGTGAATCTGCATCAGATCGATACGATCGGTGCGCAGCAACCGGAACGACTCTTCCATCTGCGCGATGCCTTCCTCGCGGCCCCGCGTCCAGACCTTGGTGGCCAGGAAGGCCGGGGAGCGCGGTTCGTGGATCGACAGCAGCTCGCCGGTCACCGCTTCGGCGCGGCCATACATGGGCGAGCTGTCGATCATGCTGCCACCGGCGGCGAACAAGGCATCGAGCACCGCCCGAAGCGGCTTGTAGGCGTCGCTGCCAATCTCGACATCGAAACCGCGATAGGTGCCCAGGCCGATCACCGGCAAAGGTTCGTTGCTCGACGCAATGACACGGGTCTGCATGGCGTGGCCTCCTGCGGGTAAGGATCCTGAAGGTGAGGATTTGGGGCTGCTCACCGGCGTGTCGCTGCCGGCGGCCGAGTCGAAGGCCAGCGCCGCCGTGGCGCCGGCCGCCAGGGTCAGCAGGTGGCGACGGGTCAGGCGGTTTGAGCTCATGCGGGTTCTCCTTCTACGACGACAAAGACCAAGCCTAGACCCAATACAGGCCTAAGGCTTGTTTGCCGCCACAGGACTGGCCCCCAACTGTCGCCACATGGCGCGAGTGATTCGTTGCCGGTGTTGATAGCCCGCCCAGGGATCCTCATGCAGTTTTCGCAAGCGCTCTTGCAGGTTGCCGATATGCCACTGCGCCGCCGACTCAAGGCCTGCCAGCTCATCACGGGCAATGGGCACCGACACCGGCAAGCCTGGTCGCGCCCGCACTGACCATGCGCTTACCGTGCTGCCGCCACGGGTGTTGCGCAGGTAATCGATGAAGATCTTGCCGACCCGGTTTTTCGGACCGGCGGTGGCACTGAAGCGCTCAGGCAGTTGCCCGGCCATGAAACCGGCGATGGCTTTGGCAAAGCCCTTGACCTCATCCCAGCCGGCATGCCGGGCCAACGGCACGACAATATGCAACCCCTTGCCGCCGCTGGTCTTGAGAAACGCCGCCAGCCCCAGCTCGTCGAGCACCGCCAGCACCATTTGCGTGGCCTCGATCATGCTGCGCCACGGCAATGCCGGATCGGGGTCCAGGTCCAGAATCAGTCGATCAGGCGTTTCGATGCGCTCGCTGGTGGCGCCCCAGGTGTGAAATTCGACCGCGCCCATCTGCACCGCGCCGATCAGCGCCGCGAGGGTGTCGATCTGCAACAGCGGCGCATGGCCCGGGTCCAGCGCAGGATCAAGCCGGGTGATGTGCGGCAACGCCAGGTGCTCGGCATGTTTCTGAAAAAACTGTTCGCCCTGCACGCCTTCCGGGCAGCGCAACAATGCCACCGGCCGCCTGGCCAGCTCGGGCAGCAGCCAGTCGGCGATCGACTCATAAAACTGCGCCAGTTGCCGTTTCTGCGTGCCGCTGTGCGGGTCAATGATTCGCTCGGGGTGCGTGATCGTCACTTCAGCGATGACCGGCTTGCCGTCGGCAGGCGCGTGCGGGTACTCGCGCACCACATCACGGGCCGGCTTGTCGCTGCGCAGGCTCACGAAAGATGCCTGGCGCAACAGGCCGTCGCGGGTCCATTCGGCAAACTGCACCTCGCCCACCAACTGCGGCTTCACCCACTGCACGCCACGGCTCGAGGCCGGGCCTGATGCCTCGGCCAGCGGCGAGCGCTCACACTGCAACGGTTTGAGTTGCTCGCTCAGGTGCTTGAGGGCGGCCATGGAAAACCCCGTGCCGACGCGGCCGGCATACACCAGCGCCTCACCCTGGTAAACCCCCAGCAACAAGGCCCCAAACCCGCGCCGCCCGCCTTGGGGCGCGGTATAGCCGATGATCACGAACTCCTGGCGCAGGCGGCATTTGAGCTTTATCCAGTCGTTATTACGCCGCCCCGCATAAGGGCTGCCGCTGTGCTTGCCGATCACGCCTTCCAGTCCCAGCGCGCTGGCGCTTTCGATGATCTCGCGCGGGCTGGAACGAAAGGCATCACTAAAGCGCAGCAACGATTCATGGTGCCCGGCCAATGCCTGAGACAAGGCCTGGCGCCGCGTTTCCAGCGGCGCCTGCCGCAGGTCGTGGCCATCGAGCCAGGGCGCATCGAACAGGTAATAAAGAATCGACTGGTCGCGCCCTTCTTCGAACGCGCGCTGCAAGGCCTGAAAATCCGGCAAGCCTTGATCGTTGAGCACCACCACTTCGCCGTCCAGCCAGCTGTCTTGCAGACCGAGCGCTGCCAGCGCCTTGACCAGCCTGGGCATGCGCCGGCTCCAGTCATGGCCGTTACGGCTGAGCAGGCGCACCTTGCCGTTCTGGATGCGGGCCATGATGCGGTAGCCGTCGAACTTGATTTCATACAGCCATTCGCCGCTGGGCGGGGTGTCCACCAGCGTCGCCAGTTGCGGCGTCAGGCTGTCGGGAAAGGCCTGTGACTTGACCTGCGTCGACGCCTTGCCCAGCACGCTGTCGGGCTGCTCGCGGGTGATATCGAATTCATCGGCAGGACGGGCCATGGCGTCTTTGGCCTTGATCAGCAGCCATTGCTGCTTGCTGCCGCTGCCCTTGAGCCGGGTACGCACCAGCGCCCAGTCGCCGTTCAGTTTCTCGCCTACCAGGGTGAATTCCAGCTTGCCGGCCGCATAGGCCTGGCGTGGGTCGCCATGCGGCTGCCAGACCCCGCGATCCCAGACGATGACGTCACCGGCGCCATATTGCCCGGCCGGAATCTGCCCCTCGAAGGTGGCGTAGCCCAGCGGGTGATCTTCGACATGCACGGCCAGGCGCTTTTGGCTGGGGTCAAGGCTCGGCCCCTTGGGTACGGCCCAGCTTTTAAGGGTGCCGTCCAGTTCCAGGCGAAAGTCGTAGTGCAGGTTGCGCGCATCATGTTTCTGGATGACAAACCCCAGCGCGGCGTTTTTGCCTGTACCACGGCGTTCGGGCGCCGATCCGGGTGCCGATTCGGGAGGCTCCGGGGTGATATCGAAACGTCGCTTGCGGGTGTACTCGCTGTCAGGGCTGGCCATGGCAATGGATCTCCTTCACATCTCTCATGAGGCCTTGCGCGGCTTTTTGCTCTTGTCGCCAGCAGCCTTTTTACTCGGCGTGCGTTTGGCGCTGCCGCCCTTGCCCGCCAGGCTGCGGCGCAACAGGTCGGTCAGGTCAATGACATCCGCGCTTTGCCGCTCGGTCTCTTGCTCGTCAGCGCCCACGGTTTGCAGCTTGCCATCGCGGGCCTTGGTCTCGACCAGTTTCATGATCTTGTCCTGAAAGGTGTCGCGGTAGTCGTCTGCCTTCCAGTCGATGCTCATGTCCTTGACCAGACGCTTGGCCATGTCGCGCTCGCGCTTGGTCAGCTCGGCCTTGGTCACCGAGTCATCGAGCTCCAGGGTTTCCGCCAGGTCACGCACTTCGCTGGGCCAGCGCAGCATCACTAGCACCAGCGCCGAATCCAGCGGCATCAGCGCGGCCAGGTGTTCACGGGTGTGCAACACGACATTGGCGAGGGCGACCTTTTTGCTGTCGACCAGGGTTTCGCGCAACAACGCATAGACTTTCTCACCGCGCTTGTCGGGTGCCAGGTAATACGGCGTGTCGATGTTTTGCAGGGGAATCTGACGGCTGTCGACAAAGCCGAAGATCTCGATGGTCTGGGTCGCCTTGGGGTGGGCTGCGTGAATTTCTTCTTCACTGAGGACGATGTAGCGGCCCTTCTCGTACTCGACGCCCTTGACGATATTTTCGGCGCTGACTTCCTTGCCAGTGACCTTGTTGACGCGTTTGTAACCCACCGGGTCCATGCTGCGCTTGTCGAGCCAGTCGAAATCGACCCGCTGCGACGCCGTCGCCGAGATCAGCCCCACCGGGATGTGCACCAGCCCGAAACTGATCGCGCCCTTCCAGATTGCCCTTGCCATTGCATTAATTCCTGCAGGTGGTGTTCACGGATGACCGGGCGGATTTTGCAAAAGTTTCACCGCCCGGACAGGCGTGATCGGTCTGAAAGGCTTGGCCACAGCGGACGCTGTTTCTACAGCAACAGTGAGCCACTGTAAGCACACAGACAGTTGTGGCTCACATATTCATTTCAGGTCTAAAAATATGGTTTTACGTTCTTTTGCGGAATATTTCTGACCCTTTATAAAGGCTGTCACTGATGCACCGCGCCCCCAACTGTCGCGCAGACGACAGTGGCTCAATCGACCCGGTGTTGCGCCACTTACAGCCCAAGGATCTGTCATGAATGTTTTCTGGTTTCTCCCCACTCACGGCGATGGCCACCTTCTCGGCACGACCAAAGGCGCGCGCCCGGTCACTCTCAATTACCTCAAGCAAGTGGCTCAGGCGGCCGACGACCTGGGTTATTACGGCGTACTGATCCCCACCGGCCGCTCCTGCGAGGATTCGTGGGTGGTGGCCTCGGCCCTGACGCCGCTGACCCAGCGCCTGCGCTATCTGGTTGCGATTCGCCCGGGGATCATCTCCCCCACCGTGTCGGCGCGCATGGCCGCGACCCTTGACCGGTTGTCCGGTGGACGCCTGCTGATCAACGTGGTCACCGGCGGCGACCCGGACGAGAACCGGGGCGATGGCATTCACCTGAGCCACAGCGAACGCTACGAAGTGACTGACGAGTTCCTGCAGATCTGGCGCCGGGTGATGCAAGGCGAAGCCGTGGACTTCAAGGGCAAGCACTTGCACGTCGAAAACGCCAAGGCGCTGTATCCACCTCTGCAACAGCCTTATCCGCCGCTGTATTTCGGCGGCTCGTCGGACGCAGCGCATGACCTGGCGGCCGATCAGGTCGATGTCTACCTGACCTGGGGCGAGCCGCCGGCAGCGGTGGCGGCGAAGATTGCCGATGTGCGCGAGCGCGCAGCGCGCAAGGGCCGCACCGTGAAGTTCGGCATTCGCCTGCACGTGATCGTGCGTGAAACCAGCGAGGAAGCCTGGAAAGCTGCCGACACCCTGATCGCCGCAATCAGCGACGACACCATTGCCGCCGCGCAGAAATCCTTCGCCCGCTTCGACTCCGAAGGCCAGCGGCGCATGGCGGCCCTGCACGACGGGCGCCGCGACAACCTGGAAATTGCCCCGAACCTGTGGGCCGGCGTCGGCCTGGTGCGCGGCGGTGCCGGTACCGCACTGGTCGGCAACCCGCAGGAAGTGGCGGCGCGCATCAAGGAATACGCAGACCTTGGCATCGAGAGCTTTATCTTCTCCGGCTACCCGCACCTTGAAGAGGCCTACCGCTTTGCCGAACTGGTGTTCCCGCTGCTGCCCGAGCCCTACGCGAGCCTGGCCGGGCGTGGCATCACCAACCTGACCGGGCCGTTCGGCGAAATGATCGCCAACGACCTGCCGCCACAGCAGCAGGCCAAGTAATGGCCTTGCCGTTGACCGCCATTGCAGCCGCCTTGCCGGCCGCCACGCAAGTGTTCGAGGACCCTAAATCCCGGGCGTTGCTGGGGCATATCCGTCAGGTGGCGCCCAGTGAAGCCAGTGTGCTGATCATTGGCGACACCGGCACCGGCAAGGAACTGGTCGCGCGGCAGATCCACGACCTCAGCGCCCGGCGTGCCGCGCCGTTTGTGGCGGTCAACTGCGGGGCGTTTTCCGAATCGCTGTTCGAGGCCGAGCTGTTCGGCCACGAAAAAGGCGCCTTTACCGGTGCCCATTGCGCCAAGGCTGGCTGGTTCGAGGCGGCCAACGGCGGCACCCTGTTTCTCGATGAGATCGGCGACTTGCCGATGTCGATGCAGGTCAAGCTGCTGCGCGTGTTGCAGGAGCGCGAGGTGGTGCGCCTGGGTTCACGCAAGAGCCAGCCCATCGATGTACGAGTGCTGGCGGCCACCAATGTGCACCTGGAAAAAGCCATCAATGCCGGGCACTTTCGCGAAGACCTGTTTTACCGCCTCAATGTCGTCAGCCTGCAGCTTTGCCCGCTGCGCGAGAGGCCCGGCGATATCCTGCCGCTGACCCGGCACTTTATCGATGCCTACCGCCAGCGCCTGGGCTTTGCCCCGGTGCGCATCAGTGCCGAGGCCGAATTGCGCCTCAAGACCTATGACTGGCCGGGCAATATCCGTGAGCTGGAAAACGTCATTCATCACACTTTGTTGCTGTGCCGTAACGACCTGATCGAAGCCGGTGACTTGCGCCTTTCATCGATGCGCATCGAACGCCAGGAAACACCGGCCCGCAGTGATGAATCGGCCGACAGCCTGCTGGCCCAGGCCTTCGGCAAACTGTTCGAGCAACAGGCCGGTGCCCTGCATGAAAAAGTCGAGGACGCGCTGATTCGCGCCGCCTACCACTTTTGCCACCGCAATCAGGTGCACACCGCCAACCTGCTGGGCCTGACCCGGCATGTGACGCGCAGCCACCTGATCAGGATCGGCGAGCTGAACGTCAACAAACGCCGCGCCGGGGAAAACCTGCAAGGCGACAGGGTGCTGAATCTGTCGGTCTGAATGAGCGTTGCTCAGCGTGGCGCAACCTGGCTCATGACCTGAAAACTGGCGAAGGTCGCGGCGCGCACCCGGTGCTGGCGCATCAGCCCCTGTACGTCCTGCACGCCGGCCTCGACATTGCGCAGCGCCGCCTCGCAATCCTCACGCGATCGCCACAGCACCTGATGCAGCACCCGCAACCCGTCCTCGCTGGCCTGCACCGTGGCGCCGATAAAACCGGGGCAGGTGCAGGTGAACTGCTCATCGACTGCGGTCAGTGCCGCGATCAACCGCGACTGCTGGCGTGGGTCGACGCTGAATTCGACAAGTTGGCTGTAGGCAGGCATGGGCTTCTCCACTGGTTGGCATCCGGGCAGTTGCAGGTAATGCAGTTGCAGGTAATGGCTGCGAAGGGTAAAACCTCTAGTTAACTTGAGGTCAAGCGCAGAGTTGCCAGCATGAGCAAAACACCGGTGATCGGCACCCAGCCGTTATTGAGCGTCGGGCAACTGGCGGCGCGCAGTGGCGTGGCAGTCACGGCGCTGCACTTCTATGAAAGCAAAGGCTTGATCAGCAGCCAGCGCAACGCTGGCAACCAGCGCCGCTATGCACGGGAAATGCTGCGCCGTGTCGCGCTGATCAAGGTTGCCCAGCGCCTGGGCATTCCGCTGGCCAATATTCATGCAGCCCTTGAAGCGCTGCCGCATGGGCGCACGCCGACCGCCGAAGACTGGGAAAACCTGTCGCTGCGCTGGAAGGCCGAGCTGGACGAGCGCATTCAGCGCCTGAGCGAGCTGCGCGATCAATTGACCGGCTGCATTGGCTGCGGTTGCCTGTCGATGAAGGCCTGCCCGCTGCGCAACTGGGGCGATGAACTGGCCAATAAGGGCGCCGGGCCGCAACTGCTCGATCAGTCCTGAGTCAACCTTGCGGCCAGCGCCTTGGCCTGGCTGGCGACATCGGTGACCGCCGTGCTTTCCCACCATAAGCCGCGCAATGGCGGGCCCATCGCGAACAGCCTTGAAGCGCACTGGCCCTGAGCATCACGCACCGCGCCACCCGCGTCGGCATCGATGCCCAGTGCCAGCGGTCCCGGACGGATCAGGCCACGCGCCAGCAACTGGCGCGGCAACGGACGGTCGACGCGGCGCCAGTCGTATTCGATGCCGGTGGAGTTGATCAGCGCGTCACCGGTTATCAGCACAGGTTGCGACTCGCCACGCCGGCGCACGCGAACCTGCACCGTTGCACCGTCCCGAGCGCCCAGGCCCTGCAAGGTCGCCGCCTGAATCGTCAGCCGGCCCTGCTCGCGCAATTGTTCCAGCAGTGCCGCGCCTTGCGGCGGCGAGCGGTGGTGATGGCTTTCCCACCACGGCCGCACATGGCGCACGAACTGGCGGCGCTGGCGGTCGCTGGCCTGGCTCCATAACCTGCCGATATGCGCACGCACGGTGTCCAGCGGCGCCTGCCAGTCGATGCCGTGCTCAATGGCCTGGCGGCACTGCTCACGCACCGCGTGCAGCAATTGCCGCGGGCTACGAATGGCGTGGTCTGCGGCGAGAAAATCGATCCATTGCGGCGGCTGGCGGCGCACATGCGGCCAGAGCCCGTGACGGGAAAACACCTCGATGGGGCCGCGATGCCCGGCCTCGCGCAAGGACACCAGCGCATCGACCATAGTCAGGCCGGCGCCGATGATCAGCACCCGCGCCTGGGCATCAAGCTCGCGCAGGGCGGCTACATTCCAAGGATCGAGGGACGCGGCATTGAGCCCGGTCGATGGGTATTGAGGCGTGCGTGCGGCGGCATACATGCCGGTGGCCAGCACCGCCTTGTGCCCGCGCAACAGCCGGCCATCGTTCAGGGTCAGCGTGACGCCTTCGGCATCGACTTGCAGATCGACGACCTCAGCCTGGGTATGCACAAGCGTCGAGCCGTATTGCAAACCGAGCGCTTGCGCCTCTGCCAGCCGTTGCTGCACATACCGGCCAAACAGGCCACGCGGCGCAAACAGTTCGGCGACCGGCACGTCTTGCGCATGCGCTTCAGGCCAGCCGCCGGCGGCCAGATGCGCGCTCAACCATTGGGTCAGGTCATCGGCGTTGTCCGGCTCGACACTCATGCGCGCCGCATTGCCATTCAGGGTATGGCCAGGCTCGGTAGCGCTGTAGGCCTCGCCTCGCCCCAGCTCGGGACGCGGTTCGATAACCACCAGCCGGCGTGCACCCGGCAGGCGCAGCAACTGCATGGCAAGCAGGCTGCCGCTCAGGCCGCCGCCCACAATCAGTACATCGGCGATCTCGGTCAACGTTGAGTCCTGATGAACAAGGGGATGGATTTACAGCACTACGTTGCGCACAAAGCGCAACAGCGTCGTGCCGTCATTGCAGAACGCATGCGTCTGGTTGCTGGGGAACATGAAGAACTCGCCAGGGCCAACCTGTTGCGGTTCGTGCTCGCCCAGAACCAGGCTCAAATGGCCCTCGATCACATACACCTGCTCGCTCCAGCCCTCAGGGTCGGGCTCGGATTCATAACGGTCGCCCGGCTCCAGGCAGAACTCCCACAGCTCGACTTCGCGCCGGGCCGTGGCCTTGGACAACAGCACCGCCTTGCTGCCGGGCTGAGTGCCGGCCCAGGCCAGTTCGTTGATGCGGCTGTGATCGCGCAGTTCCGGCGCCTGGATCAGGTCGCTGAACGCCACCTCCAGCGCCTCGGCCACCCGGTCCAGGGTCGCCAGGCTGACATTGTTCTCGCCGGCCTCGATGGCCACCAGCATGCGCCGGCTGACCCCGGACTTGTCGGCCAGGGCACTCTGACTGATGCCGGCGGCATTGCGCAGGCGTCGCACGTTCTGGCTGACGTGCTGCAACACCGGCGCGCGCGGGGAAATTTCTTTGTGCATGGTAGTGCTCACTTAACGCTGTTGCGCATTATACTGCCCACTTTGCGACACAATGTGTCACCCTTTTCTGTCCCTGCACGCCTCACCCTTTGGTAATGACATGAATTTCCCTCGCCGCCTGCCCCGCGTCAGTAAAGCAGAAGCTGTACTGATTTTTATCACCATGCTCTGGGGCGGCACCTTTCTGCTGGTGCAGCACGCCATGACTGTCAGCGGCCCAATGTTTTTCGTCGGCCTGCGCTTTGCGGCGGCGGCCGCCATTGTCGCGCTGTTCTCGATGAATGTATTGCGCGGCCTGACCTTGCTCGAACTGCGCGCCGGGGTATTTATCGGTGTGTCGATCATGCTCGGTTACGGCTTGCAAACCGTGGGCCTGCAAACCATCCCCAGCAGCCAGTCGGCATTCATCACCGCCCTTTACGTCCCCTTCGTGCCGTTGCTGCAATGGCTGGTACTCGGCCGGCGCCCCGGCATTATGCCCAGCCTGGGCATTGCCCTGGCATTCACCGGACTGATGCTGCTGTCGGGCCCGGAAGGCGCAGCGCTGAACTTCAGCCCCGGCGAAATCGCCACCATTATCAGCGCGGTCGCCATCGCTGCCGAGATCATCATGATCAGCGCCTACGCCGGCAAAGTCGACGTGCGCCGGGTCACCGTGGTGCAACTGGCCACCGCCTCGCTGCTGGCCTTTCTGATGGTCGTGCCGACCGGCGAACGCCTGCCCGATTTCTCCTGGCTGCTGCTGGTCACCGCACTGGGCCTGGGCGCGATGAGCGCGGTGATTCAGGTGGCGATGAACTGGGCACAGAAAAGCGTTTCGCCCACCCGCGCCACGGTGATCTACGCCGGTGAACCGGTGTGGGCCGGCATCGTCGGCCGCCTGGCCGGTGAGCGTTTGCCGGGGCTGGCGTTGCTGGGCGGCGCGCTGATTGTGGCCGGGGTGATTGTCAGCGAGATGAAACGCCGGCCTGTGGTGCAAAACGATGAGAGTGAAGCACCTGAGGTTTTGCACAGGCACGATTGAGGCACACCGCTGTAACGGCCTGAGCGCAATGCCAGGCCGTCTGTTTTTAAACACACGCAATCTGCGTGGCAGTGATCGCTTCTCCCTTCTGAACACTCCCCTCAATGCACGATTAAAACTGATAAACCTTAAATCTTTATTCAACCAATCGAATTCAAGGAAGATTCCCACAACATCGATCAAAAAAGCCTGATAGCCAAACCTTTCTACCAAGAACACTATCCAGTCAGCCCGCAACACTTTGCAACGATAAGACACGCCTTCACGTCACTGGGGCTGATCATCAGCTTTTGACAGGCAATGAGCGCGGCACCCTACACATATACAAATAGACAACTACTGCCTGCTTTTTTGAGCAGCGCGTGCCTGCCTGTTTAAAAATAGAATTTGAGAGATTAATCATGAACTATAAAAACAACATGCTTACCGCTTTGATTGCAATCACTCTACTGACCAGTACGCTGGCACAGGCCGGGCCGCCTGTGACGATCACGATCAAGAACCTGAGCAGCCAGACTGCGAATTACCACGCCGACAGCACCAATGGCGCGCAAACAAGAGCCCATGCCCTGCCAGAACCGAGCGCCGCCATCGACCCCATGAGTTCGGATACTTACAAGGTCGAAAACCCCGCCTTTCCATATATCACAACAGCTTCAATGCGTTACACCATTGGAAATAAAACTTGCAACTTCACAACGTCCTACCTGAACACTATTGCTCCGGGAGGGCTCTTTACCGGCACGACCAAACAGGCGCCGAAATGGAATAAAAAAGCCATGGGTAACAGTGGCGCGACCTGCACGGCAACTATCACTTCCACCCACTTCACCAACCACTCATGGCACGTCGTATTCACCATGAAATAACCCCATCGCACTGCTTCGTCAACACGGGTCAAAAACATTCAAGTGGGCGAAGCGTCGCGTGTTCTCTTTCAACCCGACACTCTCTCTATTGGAGTTCATCATGATCAACATGAAGATGTCCGGCACGTCGCTCGTTGATAAGTTTCTAGCCTATAAAACTGCGCAGCAAGATAAAAACCTGCCAACGACTGCGCCGCCCTTTTCAAATGCTGCCATGCCTGGCGAAGTCAATAAAATCGCGCCCGCCTCCCGTCAATTGAGTGAAGCACTACAACGTGCCGAGCAACGTGACGCCTCTTTGGGCCGGGATGGATTGCGGCAGCGGTTTCAAACCGCACTGGATCAGATCTGGCCAGCGGACTATATAAAGGGCAGCGGAAAAGATAATGCCGAACGGCCTAAGACAGACGATCCGGAAATACTTGCCAGAGCCAGAAAGGCCACCCACTTTGAAAATGGCACAGGCCCCAACCCGTTCAAAAGCATGCGCCCGGAATTGCTGACAGCCATTGCTTATGACGACAGCGGAACCTTTACGCTTAACGAGCGGCGTGCGGCACGCACAGAATCCTGTGACCAACACCAGGCCTGGGGCCTCAAAGTCATTGCCGAGGCCACCGAGGAATACAACCGCACCGGGCGGCACAGCAAAATCTATGGCCAGGTCCTTGAACACTACAAGTCCCAACCTCTGATCGAAAAGGCCCAGTTTTCCGAAGACTATGAAAAGAACCTGATCGCCAGGCGCGATGAGGCGCTGCGTCTTTCAGGCAAGAAGGCGCCAAAGCCTTCGACCTACGAGATGATTCGCGAATGGCGTGCCAAACAACCGCGCCTGACCACGTTGTTTTCCATGCTGGCCGGCGTGTCCCCGGAAACACCGCAACGGCTGCCCAGTGGCCGGGGGGCGAAGTTCACGAATTTTCGATTGCTTGCCGCCAATATCGAGCATCCCTTCGTCAAGGCGCCACGTTCGAGCACCCAGTCCAGTGAAGCGTTGTTTAAAGAGCTGTCGAAATAGCCCTGTATATGAGCGATCCACAACACCTGCACGACCTAACGGTATTGATGACCGGGCAGGCCGCACGACACGATTTTCCCCTTTCCCCGGCACCTTCCCTCACTGCGCACGGTCGTAGCTGATAGCCCTGAGCCACCCAGCTGCTCGTCCATCCGAAACTGATATCGGTTTTTCAGACACGTTTTGTAGGAAAATTCGACAAAAGCGCGTTTGGACATGCACGCTCTGGCACGTATGATGCTTAATATTTCTCCGCAGATTAGAAGCCTATGTCCTTGATAGTTCTCCTGCTTCTGCCTTTCATCGGCAGCTGTATAGCGGCTTTTTTGCCGCACAACGCCCGTAACGCCGAGTCCATTCTGGCAGGCCTGATTGCTCTGACCGGCGCCATACAGGTTGCGTTGTGGTACCCGCAAATTGTCGATGGCGGGGTCATTCGCGAGGAGTACTTCTGGCTGCCCAGCCTGGGCCTGAACTTTGTGTTGCGCATGGACGGCTTTGCCTGGCTGTTCTCCATGCTGGTGCTGGGCATCGGCGCGCTGGTGTCGCTGTATGCGCGCTACTACATGTCGCCGGACGATCCGGTGCCGCGCTTTTTCGCATTTTTCCTGGCATTCATGGGCGCCATGCTCGGCCTGGTCATTTCCGGCAACATCATTCAGATCGTATTTTTCTGGGAGCTGACCAGCGTCTTCTCGTTCCTGCTGATCGGCTACTGGCATCACCGTAACGATGCACGGCGCGGTGCCTATATGGCCTTGCTGGTCACCGGTGCCGGCGGCCTGGCGCTGCTGGCGGGCATGCTGATCCTCGGCCATGTGGTCGGCAGTTATGACCTGGACCGGGTGCTGGAAGCCGGCGATGCGATCCGCGCGCATGCGCTGTACCCGGTGCTGCTGACCCTGATTCTGATCGGCGCGCTGAGCAAGAGCGCGCAGTTTCCGTTCCATTTCTGGCTGCCCCACGCGATGGCGGCGCCCACGCCGGTGTCGGCTTATCTGCACTCGGCAACCATGGTCAAGGCCGGGGTGTTTTTGCTGGCGCGGCTATGGCCGGCGCTGTCGGGCACCGAGCAATGGTTCTGGATCGTCAGCGGCGCCGGGGCTTGCACGCTGATACTGGGCGCCTATGCGGCGATCTTCCAGAATGACCTCAAGGGCCTGCTGGCCTACTCGACCATCAGCCACCTGGGCCTGATCACTTTGCTGCTGGGCCTGAACAGCCCGCTGGCCGCGGTGGCGGCGGTGTTCCACATTCTTAACCACGCAACGTTCAAGGCCTCGTTGTTCATGGCCGCCGGCATCATCGACCACGAGAGCGGCACCCGCGATATCCGCAGGCTCAGCGGCCTGTTCAGGATGATTCCGTACACCGCGACGCTGGCCATGGTCGCCAGCGCCTCGATGGCCGGGGTGCCGTTGATGAACGGCTTCCTCTCCAAAGAGATGTTCTTCGCCGAAACCGTATTCATCAGCTCCAGCCTGTGGGTCGAGATCGCCTTGCCGGTGATCGCGACGATTGCCGGGGCATTCAGCGTCGCCTATTCGCTGCGCTTTACCGTCGATGTGTTCTACGGCCCGATGGCCAAGGACCTGCCGATCACCCCGCACGAGCCGCCGCGCTGGATGCGCATGCCGGTCGAGTTTCTGGTGCTCACGTGCCTGGTGGTGGGGATTTTCCCGGCCCAATCGGTCGCGCCGTTGCTGGCCGCTGCCGCGCAACCTGTGGTCGGTGGCGAGTTGCCCGAGTACAGCCTGGCGATCTGGCACGGCCTGAATCTACCGATGATCATGAGCCTGGTGGCCATGGGCGGCGGCATTCTGTTGTACCTGCTGCTGCGCAAGCCGTTGCGCAACGAGCGCTTCAACGGTCCGCCCGTGATTGGCCGCCTGAACGGCAAGCGCTCGTTCGAGCGCATTCTGGTGGTGCTGATGCACTGGGCGCGGCGCTTCGAGCGTCAGGTCAGTACGCGCCGCCTGCAGCCGCAGCTGTTTGCCCTGGTACTTGCAGCATTGGCGCTGGGCTTCATGCCGCTGTATTTCAGTGGCCTAAGCTGGGGCGACCGGCCGAAGATTCCGGGCTCCGGGGTCTTTGTCACCTTGTGGCTGATTGCGATTGCCTGCGCCCTCGGTGCGGCCTGGCAAGGTAAATATCACCGTCTGGCGGCACTGATCATGGTCAGCGTCTGCGGGCTGATGACCTGCATCACCTTTGTCTGGTTCTCCGCGCCGGACCTGGCCCTGACCCAGCTGGTGGTCGAGGTGGTCACCACGGTGTTGATTCTGCTCGGCCTGCGCTGGCTGCCACGTCGTAGCGAAGACGTGCCGCCGGCCATCAGCACGCGCTTGCGGGCTCGTGGTCGCCGGGTGCGCGACCTGACCCTGTCGGTTCTGGTCGGTGCCGGCATGGCCACGCTGTCCTATGCGATGTTGACCCGCCAGACCCCCAACATGATTTCGTCGTTCTACCTGAGCCGCGCCTTGCCCGAAGGCGGCGGCACCAACGTGGTCAACGTCATGCTGGTGGACTTCCGTGGTTTCGATACCTTTGGCGAGATCACCGTGCTGGGCGTGGTGGCGCTGACCGTGTTCGCCCTGCTGCGCCGCTTCCGCCCGCCCAAAGAGAGCATCGCGCTGCCGGCCCAGCAGCGCCTGCTGGCCCGCGATGTGGTCACCGACCTGGTCAACCCGCGCAGCGCCAGCGACACCGCGCTGGGCTTCATGATGGTGCCGGCGGCGCTGGTGCGCCTGCTGCTGCCGGTGGCGTTCATGGTCTCGATGTACCTGTTCATGCGCGGCCATAACCAGCCGGGCGGCGGGTTTGTCGCGGGGCTGGTGATGTCGGTGGCGTTCATCCTGCAATACATGGTCGCCGGTACCCAGTGGGTCGAGGCGCACATGAGCCTGCGACCCCAGCGCTGGATCGGCACCGGCCTGTTGTGTTCGGTACTCACCGGCCTGGGCGCGATGGCCTTGGGTTATCCGTTCATGACCACCCATACCGCGCATCTGGACCTGCCGATCCTGGGCGAGATTCATGTCGCCAGCGCGCTGTTCTTCGACATCGGCGTCTACGCCGTGGTGGTCGGCTCGACACTGTTGATTCTCACCGCACTGGCGCACCAGTCGGTGCGCAGCCATCGCCCGACGCTGTTGCCCAAGCCGATTGCCAACCCGCAGCCCGGCCCGTCCGCAACCGCTTCACCAGCACCCGCATTACCGACACCCGCCCCATCGACGAAGGGAGCCCTGTAAATGGAAGAAGTCATTGCCGTTGCCATTGGCGTGCTGGCCGCCTCAGGGGTCTGGCTGATCCTGCGCCCACGGACCTTTCAGGTGATCATGGGCCTGTGCCTGCTGTCGTACGGGGTCAACCTGTTCATTTTCAGCATGGGCAGCCTGTTCATCGGCAAGGAGCCGATCATCAAGGACGGCGTGCCGCAGGACCTGCTCAATTACACCGACCCGCTGCCCCAGGCGCTGGTGCTGACCGCCATCGTCATCAGCTTCGCCATGACCGCCCTGTTTCTGGTAGTGCTGCTGGCCTCGCGCGGCCTGACCGGCACTGACCACGTAGACGGTCGGGAGCCCAAGGCATGAGTGTGTTGAACCAACTGATTGTCATCCCGATCCTGCTGCCGCTGCTGACCGCTGGCCTGATGCTGTGGCTGGGCGAAAAGCACCGGCCGCTCAAGGCGCGCATCAACCTGCTGTCGACCCTGATCGGCCTGGGCGTGTCGATCCGATTGCTGATGGAGGTGCAAGCCACCGGCAGCATGGGCTCGATCGGCGTGTACATGCCGGGCAACTGGGAAGCACCGTTCGGCATCGTGCTGGTGGTCGACCACCTGTCGGCCCTGATGCTGGTGCTGACCGGCATCATCGCCGTGTGCGCGCTGCTGTTTGCCCTGGCCCGCTGGGACAAGGCCGGCGCCAGCTTCCATGCCTTGTTCCAGATGCAGTTGATGGGCCTGTATGGCGCGTTTCTGACCGCCGACCTGTTCAACCTGTTCGTGTTTTTCGAGGTGCTGCTGGCCGCCTCCTACGGCTTGCTGCTGCATGGCTCGGGACGTGCGCGGGTGTCGGCAGGCTTGCATTACATTGCAATCAACCTGCTCGCCTCTTCCCTGTTCCTGATCGGGGCGGCGTTGATCTACGGCGTCACCGGCACGCTGAACATGGCCGATCTGGCGATCAAGATTCCGCAAGTGCCTGAGGCCGATCGTGGCCTGCTGCATGCGGGTGCTGCGATTCTGGCCACGGCGTTTCTGGCCAAAGCCGGCATGTGGCCGCTGAATTTCTGGCTGGTGCCGGCGTATTCGGCCGCCAGCGCGCCGGTGGCGGCGATGTTCGCAATCATGACCAAGGTCGGCATCTACACCTTGCTGCGCCTGTGGACCCTTCTGTTTTCCAGCCACGCCGACGACTCGGCGTACTTTGGCGGTGACTGGCTGATCTTTGGCGGCATGGCGACCATCGTCACGGCGGCGGTGGCGGTGATCGCCGCGCAGCGCCTGGAACGCATGGCCAGCCTGAGCATTCTGGTCTCGGCAGGCATCCTGCTGTCGGCCATCGGCTTTGCCCAGCCGAGCCTGACCAGTGGCGCACTGTTTTATATGGTCAGCTCGACCCTGGCGCTCAGCGCGTTGTTTTTGCTGGGCGAACTGATCGAACGTTCGCGCTCAGCCAACCAGTTCGGCGACGACGAAGAGGCTGATCAGCTGCCGCACAACCTGGAATCGCTGCACCCGCCGCGTGGCAGCAACCTCGACGAAGAAGAGAACATCGTGGTCGGCCAGGTCATCCCGATGACCATGGCGTTTCTGGGCTTGTGCTTTGTCGCCTGCGCCCTGCTGGTCATCGGCATGCCGCCGCTGTCGGGCTTTATCGGCAAGCTGACCCTGCTCAGCGCCCTGCTCAACCCGCTGGGCCTGGACGTGGCACAGGATGAGCCGCTGTCGATTCAGGCCTGGATGCTGATCGCCCTGCTGATTTTCTCGGGCCTGGCCTCGCTGATGTCTTTCGTCAGGCTCGGCGTGCAGCGCTTCTGGACGCCTTACGAGGTTTCGCCACCGATGCTGCGCCACAGCGAATACCTGCCCATCGTGGTGCTGCTGGGCTTGTGCATTGCGCTGACCTTCAAGGCCGAAGCCTTGCTGCGTTACACCCAGGACACGGCGGCGGCGCTGCACGAACCGCTGCAGTACGTGCAATCGGTGATGGCCACGCGGCCGGTGCCGGGGCCGCTGGTCGAGACGGTGCAAGGGGTGAAACCATGAAACGCTTTTTCCCCGCTCCGTGGTTTTCTCTGGCCCTGTGGGTCTTGTGGCTGGTGCTGAACCTGTCGCTCAGCGCCGGGCACATTCTGCTCGGTGCGCTGCTGGGCTTTCTGGCGCCGTTGATGTTCGCTTCATTGCGGCCCATGCCGGTGCGCATCAGCAAGCCGGGCACGATTGTGCGCTTCATCCTGCGGGTGGGCGTCGATGTGCTGGGGTCCAACCTGCAAGTCGCCCGCTCGGTGTGGACGCTGAAGAGCCGGCCGCCACGTTCGGCCTTTGTCAGCGTGCCACTGGAAATGCGCGATGCCCAGGGCCTGGCGGCACTGGCCATGGTCTGCACCGTGGTGCCCGGCACGGTGTGGTCGGAACTGGCTCTGGACCGCAGCATTTTGCTGATGCATGTGTTCGACCTGGACGACGAAGCGCAATTCATCGAGCACTTCAAGCGCACCTATGAGCGTCCCTTGATGGAGATTTTCGAATGAGTGCCCTGCTCAATATCGCCATTCTGATCAGCCTGTCGATCTTCGCCCTGGCGATGGTGCTGACCCTGGCGCGCCTGTTCAAGGGCCCTTCGGCCCAGGACCGGGTTCTGGCGCTGGACTACCTGTACATCATTGCCATGCTGATGATGCTGGTGCTGGGCATCCGTTATGCCAGCGATACCTATTTCGAAGCCGCGCTGCTGATTGCCCTGTTCGGCTTTGTCGGCTCGTTTGCGCTGGCCAAATTCCTGCTGCGCGGAGAGGTGATCGAATGACTAACCTGCAAGAGTTGCCCCTGTGGGTCGAGATCATCACCGCAGCGTTGCTGCTGATCAGCAGCCTGTTCACCCTGACCGGCGCCCTGGGCCTGCTGCGCCTGAAAGACTTCTTTCAGCGCATGCACCCCACGGCGCTGGCCTCGACGCTGGGCGCATGGTGCGTGGCACTGGCTTCGATCCTGTATTTCTCGGCGCTCAAGCAAAGCCCGGTGGTGCACGCCTGGCTGATCCCTATCCTGCTGGCGATCACCGTGCCGGTCACCACGCTGTTGCTGGCACGCACCAGCCTGTTCCGCAAGCGCATGGCGGGTGATGACGTGCCGCCCGAGGTCAGCGGCGACCGGCCCGAGCACAGACCGGTCGACAGTTGAGCGCGACTGGCTGGTTACGAATTATTCGCTGGCGCGGAAGGTCAACTCGCCCTTGCGCCACTTGGCGGCCTTGCCGACGGCAGCCTTGAGCACCTTGGACAGGCCGGTCTGCACCTGCTCATGGGCGGCAAATACCAGCAGCACGCCATGTCCTTGCTTGAACACGATGCCATGCCCTTCGGGCACCTCGACAAAGGCGTATTCGCCCAGGCCGTAAATAGTCACTTTGATGTCGCGAAAACGCAGCTCGAACTTGCCGCCTTCGCGGCTGGGCAGCACGGCTGCGCGAAAATGATCACCGACCTTGAGTTCAAGACGCGGCTTGTCGTCGACGACCAGATTGCTTTCGGTATCGATCTCCGCCATATAGACGCCATCGGGCGATTGTTCAGCGATGTAGACGAAGCGCGATTGAAATTGCTTTACCAACTTTGCACGAAGATCACCGAGCACGAATAAAGCGTGCGTATCCAGGTTACTTACAGCCAAAGTACAAACCCTCACCAAATGAAAATGGACCGGCTGGATCAAATCCAGCGGTCAACGATATTGTTATCACTCCTGATGCGCGACGGCTGAAACTCCTGATTAAGGCGCGAGGCCGGCGGCGATTCTACCGACTCCGTGAAGCAATGACATCCTGCGCCTGTATGCAGTTCATAGCAATTGGCTACCTGGCGACCGACCGGCACATCAATCGAACTCCGGCACGCGCCTGCGCTCCGATACTGGACAGCCACTGCATCACCTGAGGAGATCACATGGAACCGGGAACCCATAACCTGAAAGACCTGTTTGACCAACTGGGCCTTGAGTCGGATGAGGCGAGCATTGATGAGTTTATTGCCAACCATCAATTGCCTAACGAAATCAAACTGATCGACGCGGAGTTCTGGACGCCGCCGCAGGCGAAATTTCTTCAGGAAGAACTGCGTTTTGACGCCGAATGGGCGCCAGTCGTCGACGAACTGAACGAACGCCTGCACGAGCACCCCGCGTAATGACGCCATGGCCGGCACCGCATGGCGATGCCGGCCCTATTGCCCTGAACCCACGGATCAATGCGGATAACCCGCTTGCGCCACATTGGGATGCACCGCCCGGCCGCCAGGCTGCGGCGCATGCACGAACAAGCCCTTGCCCAGGTTGCCGAGCGTACCGATGATCGGGTTCCAGTGCGCCGAATGATGGATATAGTGCCAGCGCAACAGGCGCTCCTGCTCCGGCGTCAAGGCAGCCGCATCACCTCGGGCCTGCGCCAGCAGCCGCCGGGTAATGTCTGCCAGCTCAGGTTCAGCCATGGCCTCGATCGGCAATAACGGCACGCCCTCATCACACGCCAGCGCATGCATGATGCGCAGATAGACCTGCGACAGCTGACCCGACACCGGTCGGCGCAGGCAAACCGCCGCCATCACCAGCCGGCTGCCAAACGCCCCCGCATAACCGGTGCGCGAAATCTGCGAACACTGCACGCCCAGCCAGGCCTCAGGGTCCAGCGGGTCTATCCACTCATCGCGGGCCATGGCCTGCAGTTCATCCGCGGCCTGTTGCCAGGCCGGGCTGTCCTCCAATGCCACTTCACGCCCGATCACACTGGTGCCCGGCCGGGTGATCAGCACCTCTTCGAGCATGTTCTCAGGGTAACCGCCACCAATGTCCGAATGCGCCCCTGGCAGCACAATCTCGCGCGGCCAACCCGGCGCAACGCTGTTGAGGGCAAAGTTGCGCCGGGATTCGTCGCGCGCCACCAGGTGCAGTACCTGCTGGGCACAACCGGGCGGCAGGTACAGGTTGAGCCGACGATTGTTGGCATCGCGCAGGTTGCCCAGGTCGCGCAGGCTGCCAATGGCCGCCACCGTATCGAACAGACCGACGACCTTGACCCTGACACTGCCGTGCCGCCAGGAAAAATCCGGGCTCAAGGCCAGAGTGCGGCTGGCCAGCAGCGGTTGCAGATCGCCCTTGGCCTGCTTGAGCACTTCATTGACCAGGTGCCGGGCAGAAGCCGCACCGCGACTGAAACCGAACACATCCAGCTCCAGCGCCTCGATGACGCAATGGGGGTTATCCACGGCAAATGCTTCCAGCCCGGCACCGAGCTTTACAAGCGCCTGCTCGACCCTGGCCAGCACGCCGGTATTGCCGCGCCCGAAACTAAGCCCCGGCCACAGGGAATCGCGGCCACCGGAATGAGTGCCCACGCCACTGACATACACTGGCCAGCTCACACGCCATCCACCGTTGGAGGCGCAAGCGGTTTTCTGTTGCTCATAGAGCTCGAACAACCAGGCGATATTACTTAAATCATTGCTGTAACTGCTGTCGGTACGGACATGTCGCCCGGCGCATTCGCGGCTGTGATCAATCTCGCCACTGGCCATCAGCGCCCGGCATTCGTTGCCGATCCGGGTATTGATGCGGTTATTGCCAGTGCCGTCGAAAAACAGGCCGACCCGTACGGTGACCCGTTTTTGCAAGGTGTGCGGGGCCTCTGAGCCGCCGCGGGTACTTACTTTCTTATTCATCGCATATCCATCCTTAGATGCTGTGGACTCCAGACTTTTTTCAAGCGCGTCAGGGGCGCTTAAAAGCAGCTTGCTCAGCTGGAGACCACAGTCAATAGGCGATGGATATTTCAGACATTTCCCACACGACGGGGACTATTATATAAATCTCCTCCTTGAATTTTATAAGCGCGTATAACACTGGTTAATCAAGGTCTTATAGAGACTTCAAGTAACGCTGGATAAACCTTATATACATGGTCTTGTAGTCCCAACTGCTTATGGCCATCAGCGCCTTATGCCTGCTCAGGTCGATAACCCAGGCGCAGACCGCCCCAATGCCGGCCCTTGACCATCACCGGGACCGACAGGTCGTGCATCAATTCGCCCGTATCGCGGGTGTAGGTCTGTAGCAGTACGGGCTGCTGATGGCTGCCACAACGGATGCCGGTGCGGTCGTCGAACTTGCGCTTGCTGCGGTTGTGAGCGGTGTCCAGCACAGGGTCGCCGGTCAACGGCTGGCTGAAAGCGTTGTTATGCGTCGGCACATAGCCCTGCTGGGTGCAGGCAATGGCAAACACCAGGCCTTCATGGCGCTTGAGCAGCGGCTCCTGAATCTCGGGCAGAACCTGATCGGTGTAGCGATCAAAACGGGTATGGAAGCGCGGCGGCACGGTCGCGGCAATCGGCTGGTAATGACGGTCGAACAAATCGTCGAGGCTGACCCGGCCCTGCTCGATATCGGCCTCGAAGCGCGCACCGATCTGCCGCGCGCCTTCGCGGGCCAGGTCGTAGATGCGCTGGTGGTAATCGTCCAGCCCCACTTCGGCCAGGCGCTGGCTGATGGTTTCGGCCTGGCCTTCCATCTGCACGGCGGCCTGGGCCAGGTGCCGGGTCTGCTGGTCGCTGACCGCCAGGTCACTGCGCATCTGCTCCACCGCCACAAACAGGCTGGCCAGTTGTTGCTGATTGATCTGTGCGCCCTGGGCGATCTCGCCGACCTGGCTTTCGACGCCGGCAGCCAGCCGGGCGATCTGTTCAAGATGAGTGCCGGTGTCTTCAACCTGTTGCACGCCGCTGTTGAGGTCGTCGGTGAGCGAACGGATCTGCTCGACCACCTGGCCGGTGCGCTGCTGGATATCGGCCACCATCTGCCCCACTTCATCGGTAGCGGTGGCGGTGCGCCTGGCCAGACCGCGCACCTCATCGGCAACCACCGCAAAGCCACGCCCGTGCTCACCGGCCCGCGCCGCTTCGATGGCGGCATTGAGCGCCAGCAGGTTGGTCTGGCTGGCAATCGACTGAATGACCTGGGCCACGCGCTGAATCTCTTCGCTGCGCTGGCTCAAGGCTTCGATGACCTGACGGCTGTCGACCGCGTTCTTGCTCAGGCGGTGCATGCGCTCGATCGACTCGATCAGCACGCTGCGCCCGGCCTCGCTGCTGTGCCGCGCCTGACTGGCGGCGGCCAGCGCCTGCTGGCTCAACTGGGCGGTCTGCTGCTCGGTGGCGATCATCACTTCGGCATTGCCGACCACTTGCTCGGCAGCCTGAAGTTGTGACTCGACCCTGGCCGATAATTGACGCACTGAATACGCGACGCTGGCGGCTGACAGGGCGTTATGGCTGGTGGTGAACGACAAGTCGCGGGTCAAACGCGACATGTCGCCACTGCCAGGCTCGACGTGCGCCAGCACAGGCTTGCGCGTCGCCAGACGCGGCCACCAGATCAGCGCCAGCGCCAGTGGCACCGCCAGCCAGATCGCCAGCCCCGCCAAGGACACGGCGGCCAGCAACAGGCCAATGCCCAGGCTTTGGCCGAGCGCTATCCAATACAAAGACGGTAAACCTGAGGCCTGCGCGCCGGACATTGCCAGCTTCCCTGCAGACGATACGCTGTCGGTCATGATCCCTAACCCCTGCTGATTTTTTTGTTATCAGGGGCATTTAACGCCAGCTGGCAGCTATTTGCTATCAGCCATTGGCCGTATGAAGGTATTGCCCGCAGGCAAATTCCGGGCACAACAAAACCGGGAGGCAATTACTTGCCTCCCGGTCGGGTAACGCACACCGCCTTGAGAATCAGACCTGGCGCTGGTGCCGGTCGATCTGCTCGTGGCGCTCTTGCGCTTCGATGCAGTAGCGGGTGGTCGGGCTGATCAGCAGGCGCTTCAGGCCAATGGGCTCGCCGCTGTCGTCGCACCAGCCAAAGCTGTCATCGGTAATGCGTGTCAGGGCCATTTCCAGCTGGGGCAGCATGCGCTGGTCGCGGTCGATGGAGTTCACCAGCCAGTGACGCTCTTCTTCGACCGAAGCTGCATCGGCAGGGTCCGCCGGGGTGTCCAGGCTCTCGATAGCGATACGGCTCTTCTCGATGCGCTCGTGGATTTCGACTTTCATGGACTGCAACAGCTTGACGAAGAAAGCTTGCTGCTCGGCGTTCATGTAGTCATCGGCCGGCATGGCCAGCAACTGTTCCTTTGTCATTGATTTCTCTAATAAAAAACGTGCATTTAGCCGGTAAGGAGAGTGCTTGCCGCGGGCGTTTCAAGCGCCCTGACTGTCAGGCGCTGCCGCGCACTCCATTCACGAGGGGCGGCAGTCTAAGGCCGCCTTGAAGACACGGCAACCCACCGGGCGCCTGAATATCGAACAATTGTGGGAAAAGCCCAGAAAAAAAAGGGTCTTTTGCCGTGGGTTAACCAGGCGCAGGCGTCAGACCCGATTGTTGAAGCGCGGTTCCCGCTTACAAATGAAAACGTCCCAGCATGTCCTGCAAGGCGCCCACCGTGCCACGCAAGGCATTGACCGAGCGGCCGGTTTCAGTCGAGGCCTCGGAGGTCCTGACCGACAGATCGCGAATATTGACCAGATTGCGGTCGATTTCACGCGCCACCTGGGCCTGCTCTTCAGCGGCGCTGGCAATGACCAGGTTGCGCTCGTGAATGGCGACGATGGCCAGGTTGATTTCTTCCAGCGCCTGCCCGGTGGCTTGCGCGCTTTGCAACGTGTCGTCAACCTGGCGCGTACCGCCCTGCATGGCCTGCACGGCCTGTTGCGTGCCGTTCTGGATGGTGGAAACCATCTGCTCGATTTCCAGGGTCGAGGTCTGGGTACGCCCGGCCAGTGCGCGCACCTCATCGGCAACCACCGCAAAGCCGCGCCCGGCATCTCCGGCTCGCGCCGCTTCGATGGCAGCGTTGAGCGCCAGCAGGTTGGTCTGCTCGGCAATCGCACGGATCACATCCAGCACCTTGCCGATCTTCTGCGACTCCAGCGCCAGTTCGCCAATGTTGGCAGACGCTTGCTGCATGCCCTGGCCCAGCGTACGAATCGTCGACAAGGTGTGCTGCACCTGCCGATTGCCGCGCTCGGCAATGCGCTGCGAATCATCGGAAACCTGCGAGGTCGACACCGCATTGCTGGCCACCTCTTCCACGGCGGCGGTCATTTCGTTGACCGCCGTGGCGGCCTGTTCGATCTCATCGTGCTGCTGCGCGGTCTCGCTCAGGCTGCGCTGGGTAATCTGCCCGACATCGTTGCTCGACTGGCCCAGTTGCACGGCGGTCTGGTTGATCAGCCCCAAGGCTTCGCGCAGGTTGTGCTGCATGCGCGCCAGCGCCTCGATCAGTTGCGCCGGCTCGTCCTTGCCTTGCGCCTGCAAGCGATGAGTGAGATCGCCGTCGGCCACCGCGCGGGCCAGATCGATGGCCTCGCGCAGCGGCCTGACGATGCTGCGGATCAAGCCCCAGGCCAGCACGCAGGTCAGCACCAGCGCCAGACCGAGCACCAGCATCGACCACAGCCGGGTACTTTCATAACGCTCGGTGGCTTGAGTGTTGGACGCTGCGCTTTCTTCGATATTGATCCGCAGCAGCTCGGAAAACAGCTCGCCGGTCTTGTTCGAGGCATCCTGAATGCCGCCGTTGAGCAAGCTGCGCATCTCGTCCAGGCGGTTCTGGCTCGACAGGTTGCGGTACTCGTCGAGCAGGCGCCGGTAGTTGCCCAGCGTGGTCAGCATCTCGTCGAAGGCGGGCTTGCCCTGCCCGGTCACGACCTTCTGGTAATTCTGCATCGAGGTGTCCAGTTGCCCGATCAACACCTCAAGGCGTGCCAGCGTCGGGGTCAGCACCGCAGGCTCGCGATTGAGCATCATGCGCAGGGTAATCACTCGAATACCCAGCTGGTTGTCGCGGATCTGCGCCAGAGAGCGGCTGCCGGCCAGGGTGACCTCTTCGGTATGCACCAGCGCACTGCGGATGCTTGAGGCGTTGTGCATGCCGAACAGGCCGAGAAACACGACCAGGGCAGCGATAAGACCGAAACTCAGGCACGCCCGGGTAGCGATGCTCATTTGATTGAGGCGCATGGCAGATCCTTGTGAAGCACAGAGGGAAGATGCCTTTATTATCGGGAGCGACTGGCCGGGCTTTAACAGACGATGACTGTATAAGGGCGGTTTTGTGCGAACACCGCCCAGTACTGCAATTTAACGGGACGACACCGGCGTCAATACCGGCAAGCCTGCGAAAAACGCCAGCAGGTTGTCGGCCACCAGGCGCACCGAGTCATGCGAGGCCTCAGGTGAAAGCCCGGCGACATGCGGGGTCAGCACCACGTTGTCGAGGCACTTGAAGGCATCGGGCACATTCGGCTCGTCGTCGAAGACATCCAGCGCCGCGCCGGCAATGCTGCGCGTTTGCAAGGCCTCGAGCAGCGCTGCGGTGTCGACCACGCTGGCACGGGCGATATTCACCACATAACCCTGCGGGCCCAGAGCCTTGAGCACTGGCGCGTCGACCAGATGGTGGGTAGCGGCGCCGCCCGGCGTGGCCAACAGCAGGAAGTCAGCAGCCTCGGCCAGTTCCAGCACCGAGGCGTACCAGTCGTATTCGGTGTCCTGACGCGGGCGACGATTGTGGTAAGCGACCCGAATATCGAAGGCGGCGGCGCGGCGGGCAATCGCCAGGCCTACCGCACCCAGGCCGACGATGCCCAGGCGCTTGCCGGCCAGCGACGGACACATTGCCTTGCGCCACTCGCTGCGACGCACCGAGGCATCGGCCTGCGGGATATCACGCACCACGGCCAGCAACAGCGCCAGGGCATGATCGGCCACGGTCGGCGCATTGACCCCGGCGCCATTGGTGACCTGAATGCCCCGCGCTTCGGCTGCCGGCACATCGACCTTTTCATAGCCGGCACCGCTGACGCAGATGATCCGCAGCTTTGGCAAGGCGTCCATTTCTTCGGCAAAAAACCCAAGCGGCCCGCGAGTGACCACCGCCTCGATTTCATCGGCATGCCGGGCAATGGCTTCGGCGCGCAGGGCGGCGGTCGGTGCGCGCAGTAAACGAAACCCGCTGTCCTCCAGAATCGGCAGGTATTCGTTGAGGTTTTCGACCAGCACCAGCACCGTCGTTGTCATGGGGAGTTGTCCTTATGCCCTGAAAAAACGCCGACAATAACACTGATGCCGATCAGCCCTGGCGTTTGGCGCGATACATCGCCTGATCGGCATGGCGGAACAACTGCGCAAGATCGGTCGCATCTTGCGGGTAGCGGGCAATGCCGATGCTCGAAGAAATACTCCAGCGGCGCCCTTCCAGTTGCATCGGCACACGCAAGGCATTGTGAATGGTCTGCGCCACGCGCACGGCATCGGTATCGGCCTGCACCCGCTCCAGCAGCACCACGAACTCGTCGCCGCCGATGCGCGCCACGGTGTCGCTGCTGCGCACGCAGGCTTTCAGACGCCGGGCGACCTCTTGCAGCAGCGCATCGCCAGCCGCATGGCCGAGGGTGTCATTGACCTGCTTGAATTTATCCAGGTCCAGGTACAACACCGCCAGCCGGTCGTCATGGCGCTGGGCATGTTCGACCGCGCCTTGCAGGCGCTCCTGCAGCAGCATGCGGTTGGCAAGCCCGGTGAGCTGGTCGTAGCGGGCCATCAACTGCAGCCGCTCATGCAACTGATTGCGCTCGATCGCCGCCGCGACCTGACCGGAGACGAACTGCAGCAGCGCTTGGTCCTGCACGCTGTAGGCCGGGCTCTCTGGCGTGCCCTTGATCATCAATGCGCCGATGATGCCGCCGGCAGTCTGCAATGGAACGCCCAGCCAGGCGGGCGTCTTATCGTCGGTCAACGCCGATGGCTGGCCGCTGTGCGCGATCTCCAGGGCCAGCGTGCGGGCGCTGGCCGGGTCGTCCTGATCATCGACGTGGTAGGCGAACGTCAACGACTCGTGGCTTTGCCCGTACAGGGAAATCGACAGGTTGCGTGCCGGCAGCAAATCGCCCAGCACTTGATGGATGCGCACGAACAGACCCGGCAGGTCGTCACCGCCATTGGCCGCCTCGGAAATCTGCAACAGCCCCAGGCGCAGGTGATCGGCGCGCTTGAGTTCGGTGACGTCACGGGCCACGGCGATGCGCAAGTGATCGACCTCCGACCAGCGCGCGGACCACATGATGTGCACCACCTGACCGTTCTTGTGCAGGTAGCGGTTCTCGAAGTGCAACTTGGGCTGGCCGTCCATGATTTCCCGCGCGGCCGCCAGCGTGCGCTGGCGATCATCGGGGTGGACCAGATGCAACATTTGAGTACCGATCAATTCTTGTGCGGCGTAACCGAAAATGCGCTCGCACGCGGCGCTGACATAGACAAAACGCCCTTCTGTGTCGACCACGCAGATCGCGTCCATGAGCATATCGACGAAACCTTCCAGAGCCCTGCAAGCGTTGTTTTCCATCGGACACACCTGGGAAAGTGAAACGTTCACACGCTGGACTCATTTGCCACACAGACTGACCGGGCACATTAGCGCCGGATCATGGGTCTACTATTGCATGCATTAAAGGCCTCAGGCCATCACTGCCTGCCGGATGGCGTCTTTTACCTCGCAAGGAACCTCGACTATGCACGGATTTGTAGCGCGCAGCTTTCCATTGGCCAGGCACCTGCTGGCACCGCTCATGGCCGGCCTGATGCTGGCCGCCAGTTCGGTCAGTGCCAGTGAGCCGGCCGGCAAAGCCTTGAGTGAAAAAGCCGGCATCCCGTGGCCTGCGGTCATCGCCCATCGCGGCGCATCGTTCGATGCCCCCGAAGAAACCGTGCCGGCCTATACCCTGGCGCGCGACCTGGGCGCGGACTATCTGGAGCTGGACCTGCAACGCACGCAGGATGGCGTGCTGATCGCCCTGCACGACGACAACCTGCGACGTACCACCAACGTCGCCGAGGTGTTTGCCGCCCGCGCCGATGAGCCGGTCAACCGCTTTACCCTGGCCGAGCTGAAACAACTCGATGCCGGCAGCTGGTTCAACAAGGCGTACCCGGAGCGTGCCCGCAACGCTTACGCGGGGCTGAAGATCCTGACCCTGGATGAGGTGATCGACATTGCCGAAGGCGGCGCGAACAAGCCCGGGCTGTACATCGAAACCAAGGCCCCCGGCCAGTTTCCGGGCATCGAGGCCGACCTGAAGAAGGCGCTGGAAAAACGCGGCTGGCTCAGCGAGCGGCCAGCAGCGGCGGCAGGCCAGGTCAATGTGGCGCATTTGCCGGGGCGCGTGGTGCTGCAGACGTTCGAGAAAAACAGCCTGCAATTGCTGCACAAGGAAATGCCGCAGGTGCCCAAAGTGTTGCTGCTGTGGATTGGCAAGGGCTCGATCCCAGCGAAATCCGATGTCGACTTCAAAGACTCAGGCTTCAAGGACCGCGCCAGTTATTACGGCGCACAAGAGGTCAGGTCCGAGGCCGATTTCCAGGCCTGGATCGACTGGGCCAAGGCTAACGGCGCCATCGGCACCGGCCCTTCGGCCAGGCTTGCCCAGGGCGGCGGGCAAAGCTACATGGACCTGGTCAAACCGTGGATGAACCGCCTGACCCATGAAAAAGGCTTGATCATCCACCCTTATACCGTGGACGACGCAGTGGACTTCAAAGCGGTCTCTGATGCCGGTGTCGACGGCTTTTTCACCAATCGCCCGGCCGAGCTGCTGCGCTACTACAAGCGCCCGGCCCGTGAAGACAGTGACGCACTTCTCAAGCGCCACGGCTATTGATCGACACGGGCACGGCAGCCTGTTGCCGTGCCCAATCTGGTGTAAGCTCGCAGGCTGTTGCGCAAACCCCATGAGAGGCTTATGCAGTCCCCCTTCAGACGCTCGACCCTGGACACGCTTCGCGGTTTTGTCTTGCAAGACCAGGCAATCACCTTGATTCCTGACGCCGCCAACTACCGTCAACGCCTGCTGGAGCAGATCGCCTCGGCCACCCGGCGCATCTATATCATCGCCCTGTACCTGCAACAGGACGAAGCCGGACAGGAAGTGCTCGATGCCCTGTACGCCGCCAAACAGGCGCGCCCGCACCTGGACATCCGCGTGCTGGTCGACTGGTTTCGCGCCCAGCGCGGGCTGATCGGCGCCGGCCGCCAGCCCGGCAACAGTGCCTGGTATCAAGCGCAGCATCTGGAATACGAGCAGGAAGTGCCGATCTATGGCGTGCCGGTGCAGACCCGCGAGCTGTTTGGCGTGTTGCACCTCAAAGGCAGCGTGATCGACGACAACGTGCTGTACACCGGCGCGAGCATCAACAATGTCTATCTGCACAAACAGGACAAGTACCGGCTCGACCGCTATCACCTGATTCACAGCGCAGCGCTGGCCGACAGCTTTGTCGATCTGGTGCAGCGCGAAATCATCGATTCGCCTGCGGTGCATCGCCTCGACCTGCCACAACCGCCGACCTCGCGCAGCCTGCGCGGCGAGATCCGCACCTTTCGCGGCCAGCTCAAGCGGGCGGCCTATGACACCTCGACAGGCGTCACCGACAACGGCGAGCTGCGCATCACGCCGCTGCTGGGCGTCGGGCCGCGCAACACCCTCAATCGGGCGATTTGCGAACTGATCGCCAGCAGCGAACGCCAGCTGACGATCTGCACGCCGTATTTCAACCTGCCGGTGGCCGTCACGCGGGAGATCAACCGCGCGCTCAAGCGTGGGGTCAAGGTCGACATCATTATTGGCGACAAGACCGCCAACGACTTTTTCATCCCGCCGCAAGAGCCGTTCAAGGTTATTTCGGCCCTGCCCTATCTCTACGAGATCAGCCTGCGGCGCTTTGCCCGCAAGCACCAGGCAGCGATCACGCGTCAGCGCCTGAACGTGCACCTGTGGAAGGACGGCGACAATACCTTCCACCTCAAGGGTATCTGGGTCGATGAGCGTTACACGCTGCTGACCGGCAATAACCTCAACCCGCGCGCGTTCAACCTCGACCTGGAAAACGCCCTGCTGATCGACGACCCGCAAGGCAAATGGCGCGAGACCCGCGCAGCAGAAATCGCTCAGTTGATGCAGCACACCCGCCGCGTCGGCAACTATGAAGAGCTGCAAACGCTGGCCGACTACCCCGAAGGTGTGCACAAATTCCTGCGTCGGGTCAGCCGGGTACGTATCGAGCGATTGCTGTACCGGATTCTCTGACCCGGTCGATCAGTCGATCAACTGCGCTGCGCGCAAGGCCTGTAACGCTTGCAACCAGCGCGGATGCTGACGGTATCCGGCTGCCGCATGCGCCTGAGCGCGCATGCGCGCCAAACGCGGCGACGGCTTGACCTGCAAGCGTTGCGCAGCACTCAGGGCCAGCTCTGCAGCGCCACGGTCGTTGCACACCAGGCCCATGTCGCAACCGGCACTCAGTGCAGCCTCGATACGGCTCGCCGCATCGCCGACCACATGAGCCCCGGCCATGGACAGGTCATCGCTGAAAATAACCCCGTCGAACTGCAACTCGCCGCGTAGGATGTCCTGCAACCAGCGCCGCGAGAAGCCGGCGGGCTGCGCGTCGACCTGCGGATAAATGACGTGCGCCGGCATTACCGCCGCCAGTTGCCGGCTCAAGCGGGCGAAAGGCACCAGGTCCTGGGCACGAATGCTCTCCAGGCTGCGCTCATCGGTAGGGATGGCCACGTGTGAATCGGCCTCGGCCCAGCCGTGCCCCGGAAAGTGCTTGCCGGTGGCGGCCATGCCGGCCTCGTTCATGCCCTCGATGAACGCGCCGGCCAGTTGCGCGGCACGCTCGGGATCGCCTTCGAAGGCACGCGTGCCGACCACGGCACTGCGCTGGTGGTCCAGGTCCAGTACCGGGGCAAAGCTCAGGTCCAGGCCTACCGCCAGCACTTCGGCCGCCATCAGCCAGCCACAGTGGCGCGCCAGCGCTTGTGCATCGGGCCGCTCGGCGATCAAGCGCATTGCCGGCAAGCGGGTAAACCCCTGGCGCAGGCGTTGCACGCGCCCGCCTTCCTGATCGACCGCCAGCAGCAGGTCGGGGCGAATCGCCCGAATCGATGCACACAGCTCACGCACCTGGCGTGGATGTTCGATATTGCGCGCAAAGATAATCAGGCCACCCACTTCGGGATGACGCAGAAAGTTGCGGTCTTCAGCGGTCAGCCAAAAACCTTCAACATCGACCATCAAGGAGCCTTGCAGGCCAGAACTCATAAGAAACCTTCACACCATTGCCGTGGATCAGGGCGGCATGGTGCTTGATCCTGAAGCCTGGCGCAATAATCCAGGCGCTCAGGCCTTGGCGACGCCTGCGGGGCTATTAGGGACCGTGGAGGATTTGGTCCGTGGCTTGAGCTGCGCGGCAATCATTGCAGAGTCGGTCAGCCCGCTGTCGGCGCGCATGCCGGCGGCGAGGAACGGCACCATCAGGCGCATGACCTGCTCGATCGAGGTGTGTACGCCGAAATCGTTTTCAGCGATGGCACGCAGGGCCTTGATGCCGGACATGCTGAATGCCGCAGCACCGAGCATGAAATGCACACGCCAGAACAGTTCGATGGGCGGGATACGCGGCGCGGCTTCGTTGACCAGCACCATGTAGCGGCGAAACACCTTGCCGTAGGTGTCTTCCATGTAACGGCGCAGGTGACCCTGGCTCTGGCTGAAGGCCAGGCCCAGCAGGCGCATGAAGATCGACAGGTCATTGCCGCTGCGCGGCTGCACGGCCATGGCCTGCTCGACGAGGATCTCGAGCAGTTCTTCAAGGCTTGGCTTGTGTTCAGGGCGGGTCTGCCGGCGTTCCAGCTCACGGTCGAGGCTGGCACAGAACGGCCCGAGAAAACGTGAGAACACGGCCTGGATCAAGGCCTTCTTGGAGCCGAAGTGATAGTTCACGGCCGCCAGGTTGACCGAGGCCTTGCTGGTGATCAGCCGCAGCGAAGTCTCCGCAAAGCCCCGCTCGGCGAACAACTGCTCGGCAGCATCAAGAATACGTTCAACGGTTTCCGACTGGGCCATGGCTCTCTGCCTGACAAAACAATCGTTTGAAACATACGTTTCAGCCAGGTGGGTTGTCAAGTAAGCGGTTCATTTTGTGGCCGAACAGTCACTCATTCAAGCCGGTCCGACCAGCGCATGGTTGCACTCTATATAGACGGCCACCTGGCGAAAAAATAAACAGGACGATTGCCAAGACGCCTTCACTGTATATAATCCCAGGCACTGTACAAAAATCCAGAGCGCCCACCATGATCAAACTGACGCCACGCCAGGCCGAAATCCTGGGCTTCATCAAGCAGTGCCTCGAAGACAACGGCTATCCGCCAACCCGCGCTGAAATCGCTCAGAAGCTGGGCTTCAAGTCGCCCAATGCCGCCGAAGAGCACCTCAAGGCCCTGGCCCGCAAGGGTGCCATCGAGATGACGCCTGGCGCCTCACGAGGCATCCGCATTCCCGGCTTCGAAGCACGGTCCGACGACAACAACAGCTTGCCGGTCATCGGCCGTGTTGCTGCTGGCGCGCCGATCCTCGCCCAGCAGCACATTGAAGAGTCGTGCAACATCAACCCGGCGTTTTTCCATCCCAGCGCCAACTATCTGCTGCGTGTTCACGGCATGAGCATGAAAAACGTCGGCATCCTCGACGGCGACCTGCTGGCAGTGCACACGACGCGTGAAGCGCGTAACGGCCAGATTGTCGTCGCGCGTATCGGTGACGAGGTCACGGTCAAGCGCTTCAAACGTGAAGGCAGCAAGGTCTGGCTGATTGCAGAGAATCCCGATTTCGCCCCCATTGAAATCGATCTCAAGGAGCAAGAGCTGGTCATCGAAGGTTTGAGCGTCGGCGTGATTCGCCGCTAAGGGAGAACGTAACCATGCAGTTCCACTCGGCCCCCAATACCCAATTACACCTGTTCGAGGCGTTCCTGGCCCAGCCCATGCCTGTGCCAACGCCCTTTCAGCAATTGCCGACAGCGCTCCAGGAGCCTGCTCAGGAAGTGTTCAGCGAATTATCGTTGCGTGGTGCGGCCGGGAACTGCCTGAATCTGCTGGCACCGGTGCTCAGGGAACTGAGCCTGGAGCCCAATGCGCGCTGGTTGACGCTGGTCGCGCCGCCGGCGAGTCTGACCCAGACATGGTTGCGCGATGCAGGGTTGAATCGGGAGCGGATTCTGCTGTTACAGCCCAGCGGTAACCAGAGCGCGTTGCAACTCACCCGCGAAGTCCTGCGTCTGGGACACAGCCACACGGTTGTGAGCTGGTTCAATCCACTCAGCCCTGCAGCGCGTCAGCAACTGACAGCTGCCGCACGCATCGGTGATGCGCAAAGCCTGAATATCAGATTGGGCTGAAGATAGTGCAGCAGGGCCTCAATGAAGAACGCGAGGCCCGTCTTCTTCCTTCTCCAGCACGCCTTCTGCCAAGCGCCCTGCCATCTGCACGCCTACGCTCAACATGGCCTTGGCGACTTCCACATGCTGACCTTGCAAGAAGACCTTGGCGTCCTCGGAAAAATTCAGAGTGACCAGTGAACCTTCGTCATCGGCACGACGCAGCTCGATGCGACCATCAGGAAGTTCGACAATTTCAAGAAAAGAAGTAGGCATCAGTACAAATACTCCGCGAAAGGCGGACAGTGTAACAGTCCGCACCGTCGCATACATCACAGGTTTCAGAACTCGTTGAGGCCTTCGCGAAAACGCACGGCCAGCGATTTGAGCGATTGGCGCCAGCTTTCCAGCTCGTCACGGCTCAGTTCCGGCTCAGGTTCATGGTCCAGATTCACCGCTACGATCATCGGCTGGGTGACATCGCCCTTGGGCTTTGCGACTTCACGCGGCGGCTCGAACAATGCGCCATATTCCGCCAACAGCCGGGCCAGCCAGGTGTGGGAATTCTGCGCCAGCTCGATCAGCTCGCCCAGTTCGGGAATCGCCACGCTCTCCAGCACCTGCGGGCTCAGCAACTGCTCGGCACGCGGCGCATTGGCCTGCGGCAGGCGGTAATAGCCGGCGATCTCATGGCACAGGCCCAGCAAGGCACCGTATAAATGAAACAACACCGTCTCGCGCCCTGCCTGAACCTGCGCCTGAGCGTTGATGGCCTGACCCTGCTCGGCCTTGGCCAGTGCTTCGAGAGCGAGGCCTGCGAAGTAGATTTTCTGGTTGGTACGGGTGTAACGCTCTTGAGCCATGCTGCCACCTCCCCTGAATAACCAATAACACCGGCACTGAATGAGCCCTTGCCTGAACTTCAGGCAAGGGCCGGGCCGATCAGCGCTTGTCTTCGACCTTCCACGCCTTGCCGTCGTAGAACGCACGCCAGCCGGTCGGCTTGCCTTCCACTTCGGTCTGCACATATTGCTCTTTGGTCTTGCGACTGTAACGCACGACCGCCGGACGGCCTTCGGTGTCTTTTGCCGGTGCGTCGCACAGGAAATGATACTTGGGGTCGATCTCTTCACGGTGCGGCAACAACTCGATCACCAGCGGCGCGCGGGTTTCGCGGTTTTTCGGGAACTGGCTGGCCGCCAGGAACAACCCCGAAGCGCCGTCACGCAGGATGTAGGTGTCGTCGACCTTCTCGCACTTGAGCTCCGGCATCTTGACCGGGTCCATCTTCGGCGGAGCCGCCTCGCCGCTCTTGAGCAGCTTGCGGGTGTTCTTGCAGTCAGGATTGGTGCAACCAAAGAACTTGCCGAACCGGCCGGTCTTGAGCTGCATTTCGCTGCCGCACTTGTCGCACTCAAGGCTCGGGCCTTCATAGCCCTTGATGCGATAAGTGCCCTCTTCGATCTCGTAGCCGGTGCAATCGGGGTTATTACCGCAAATGTGCAGCTTGTGTTTCTCGTCGAGCAGATAGGCGTCCATCGCCGTGCTGCAGATCGGGCAGCGGTGCTTGCCGCGCAGCACCCGCGACTCCGACTCACCCTCGTCGTCCTCGGCAATCTCGTCGCCGGGGGTGAGGTTGATGGTCGCCTTGCAGCGCTCCTTGGGCGGCAGGCTGTAGCCCGAGCAGCCGAGGAATACGCCGGTGGAGGCGGTACGGATCTGCATCGGACGACCGCAGGTCTTGCACGCAATGTCGGTCATGACCGGCTGGTTGGCGCGCATGCCGCCTTCGGCCGCTTCGGCGACTTCGAGCTTTTTGCGGAAATCGCCGTAGAACTCGTCGAGCACGTTCTTCCAGTCGCGTTCGCCCTGGGCCACGTCGTCGAGGTTTTCTTCCATGCCGGCGGTGAAGCCGTAGTCCATCAGGTTGGAGAAACTCTCGGCCAGACGCTCGGTGACGATGTCGCCCATTTTCTCGGAATAGAAACGACGGTTATGCAGGGCCACATAGCCACGGTCCTGGATCGTCGAAATGATCGCCGCATAGGTCGAAGGACGACCGATACCGCGTTTTTCCATCTCTTTGACCAGGCTGGCTTCGGAGAAACGCGCCGGTGGTTTGGTGAAATGCTGGCTTGGCTCAAGGGCCAGCAGCTCAAGTGCTTCACCTTCGCCCATATCCGGCAGCACACTGTCGTCGCCCGGCTTGGCGATCTGCGGCAGCACCTTGGTGTAACCGTCGAACTTGAGGATACGGCCCTTGGCGCGCAGCTCGTAATCGCTGGCACTGACGCTGACGGTGGTCGACAGGTACTGCGCCGGTGGCATCTGGCAGGCCACGAACTGGCGCCAGATCAGCTCGTAGAGGCGCTCTGCATCGCGCTCCATGCCGGTCAGTTTGCTCGGGTGGGTATTGACGTCCGAAGGGCGGATCGCTTCGTGCGCCTCTTGGGCACCCTCTTTGCTGCTGTAGACGTTTGGCGCCTCCGGCAGGTACTTCTTGCCGAACTCGCTCTCGATGAAGCTGCGCGCCATCTCGACCGCATCCGCCGACAGGTTGGTCGAGTCGGTACGCATGTAAGTGATGTAACCGGCTTCATACAGACGCTGGGCCATCATCATGGTCTTCTTCACGCCGAAGCCCAGGCGATTGCTCGCCGCCTGCTGCAGGGTCGAGGTGATGAACGGCGCCGACGGCTTGCTGCTGGTCGGCTTGTCTTCGCGCTTGACGATGCTGTAGCTGGACGCCTTGAGCGTGGCGAGCGCAGCGTTGGCCTGGGATTCGTTAAGCGGCTTGAAGGCCTCGCCCTTGTGGCGGGCGACTTCGAAGCGCACCTGCGAACCTTTGGCGGTGCCGAGATTGGCGTGCACTTCCCAGTATTCTTCAGGGTTGAACGCACGAATCTCACGCTCGCGCTCGACCACCAGCTTCACCGCCACCGACTGCACACGACCGGCGGACAGGCCGCGGGCGACCTTTTGCCACAACAGCGGCGAGACCATGTAACCCACTACGCGGTCGAGGAAGCGACGCGCCTGCTGGGCATTGACCCGGTCGATGTCCAGCTCGCCCGGCTGGGAGAAGGCTTCCTGGATGGCTTTCTTGGTGATTTCGTTGAAGACCACGCGCTTGAAGCGATCGTCGTCGCCACCAATGGCTTCGCGCAGGTGCCAGGCAATGGCTTCCCCTTCGCGGTCCAAGTCCGTTGCCAGGTAGATGGTGTCGGCATCCTTGGCGAGCTTGCGCAGCTCTTCGATGACCTTTTCCTTGCCCGGCAGGATCTCGTACTTGGCTTTCCAGCCCTGATCCGGATCGACGCCCATGCGCGCCACCAACTGGCGCCGGGCCTTCTCTTTCGGGGTCAGGACCGGCGCATCGCCAGCCGCCGCCTTGCCGCGCTTGGCTGCAGGCTCTTTGCTGGCACTGGCCGAACCGCTGGTGGGCAGGTCACGGATATGGCCGATACTCGACTTCACCACGTACTGGTTGCCCAAATACTTGTTGATGGTCTTGGCCTTAGCCGGGGATTCCACGATGACCAGCGATTTGCCCATGGATCAGTAAATTCCTGAAAAACGATAAATGAAATACAGACGCGAACCTGTAAAGGCACCGCTATATATAGTGGCTACAAGGTGAGGTCAAGCATGGGACTGTGCCGCAAAAGCGTCGCCGGGTCGATCACCTCATGCACAAAACAAGCCCTGGCTCGCGCTTTGCACCAATAAAAACAGGCACTGCAGCAACCTTGATCGACGATTACCGACAGCGGCTGTCGTCGCCGAAGCGATTTTTCAGACAGCCTCATGTGCCCTTTTGACTCACGGCCTGGAAAAAAGACTTTCTTCGGCCTGGACCAAAGCAAAGCGTGGCACAGGCTTGCCGTCAACCTCGACAGTCTCTTCAAACATTGTCAGAGGTCTTACCCACATGCCGTAGTCCCCGTACAACGCCTGGTAGAAAACCACGTATTCCTCGGTCTCGGAATGGCGCGCGATGCTGAACACGCGGTACTCGGGGCCCTTGTAGTGGCGATAAAGCCCTGGCTGCAATTGCATGTCGTTGTCCTTGAAAAACGGGGCGCACAGGCCCTTGAAAAAACCGTATCCGGAAAATACAAAAGCCGGGGCACAAGGCCCCGGCCGGTATCGGCGCGTGATAAATCAGACGCGTTCGAAGACAGTAGAGATACCCTGCCCCAGACCGATACACATGGTCGCCACGCCCAGGCGACCTTCACGTTGCTTCATGACGTTGAGCAAGGTGCCCGAGATCCGCGCACCGGAGCAACCGAAAGGATGCCCCAGGGCGATGGCGCCGCCGTGCAGGTTAACCTTCTCGTCCATCTTGTCGAGCACCTTCAAGTCCTTGAGCACGGGCAAGGCCTGCGCCGCAAAGGCTTCATTGAGCTCGAAATAGTCGATATCGGCCACCGACAGACCGGCGCGCTTGAGGGCTTTTTGCGTCGCCGGCACCGGACCATAGCCCATGATTGCAGGGTCCACACCGGCCACCGCCATTGAGCGGATGACTGCCAGCGGCTCAAGGCCCAGGTCCTTGGCACGCTGGGCAGACATCACGATCATGCACGAAGCGCCATCGGTGATCTGCGAGCTGGTGCCGGCCGTCACGGTGCCGCCCTTGGGGTTGAAGGCAGGCTTGAGTGCGGCGAGGCCTTCAAGCGTCGTGTCCGGGCGAATGGTTTCATCCTCGGAGAAGACCTTGAGGAAACCATCCTCGTCATAACCCTGCATCGGGATGATCTCGTCCTTGAAGCGCCCTTCCACGGTGGCCTTGTGGGCCAACTGATGGGAACGCAGGGCGAAGGCATCCTGTTGCTCACGGGTGATGCCGTGCATCTTGCCGAGCAGTTCGGCGGTCAGGCCCATCATGCCCGAGGCCTTGGCGGCATGCAGCGACAGGTGCGGGTTGGGATCGACGCCATGCATCATGCCCACATGGCCCATGTGCTCGACGCCGCCGACCACGAACACGTCGCCGTTGCCGGTCATGATCGCTTGCGCTGCAGTGTGCAGTGCGCTCATCGACGAACCGCACAGGCGGCTGACGGTCTGCGCGGCGGCCGTGTGCGGAATCTGGGTCAGCAGGGACGCCATGCGGGCGATGTTCCAGCCCTGCTCGAGGGTCTGGTTGACGCAGCCCCAGATCACGTCCTCGACTTCGGCCGGGTCGACCTTGGCGTTACGCTCCAGCAACTTGCTGATCAGGTGCGCCGACATGTCTTCGGCGCGGGTGTTGCGGTGCATGCCGCCTTTGGAGCGGCCCATGGGCGTGCGACCGAAGTCGACAATCACCACGTCTCTCGGATTCAGGCTCATAGGTTCACTCCTTGGCGCCGAAGAAGCTCTGGCCGTTACGGGCCATTTCACGCAGCTTCGCGGTCGGTTCATACAGGGCACCCAGCTCGGCATAACGATCGGCCAGGGCGACGAATTCGGCAACGCCGACGGAATCGATGTAGCGCAGCGCACCGCCACGGAACGGAGGGAAACCGATGCCATAGATCAGGCCCATGTCGGCCTCGGCAGCGGTTTCGACGATGCCGTCTTCCAGGCAGCGTACGGTCTCCAGGCACAGCGGGATCATCATCCAGTTAATGATGTCGTCATCGCTCAGCTCACGCTGCTCGTAGATGACCGGCTTGAGCACATCGAGCACGGTGGAGTCGGTGACTTTTTTCGGCTTGCCCTTCTTGTCGGTTTCATAGGCGTAGAAGCCCTTGCCGTTCTTCTGCCCCAGGCGCTTGGCCTCGTAGAGGGCATCGATGGCCGAGCGACGATCGTCCTTCATGCGGTCCGGGAAGCCTTCAGCCATGACATCACGGCCGTGGTGGCCGGTGTCGATACCGACCACGTCCATCAGGTAGGCCGGGCCCATAGGCCAGCCGAATTTTTCCATGACCTTGTCGATACGGACGAAGTCCACGCCGGCGCTGACCAGACGGGCAAAGCCGCCGAAATACGGGAACAGCACGCGGTTGACCAGAAAGCCTGGGCAGTCGTTGACGACGATCGGGTTCTTGCCCATTTTGCGGGCATAGGCAACGGTGGTGGCGACGGCCTCTTCGCTGGATTTTTCACCGCGGATGACTTCGACCAGCGGCATCATGTGCACCGGGTTGAAGAAGTGCATGCCGACGAAGTTTTCCGGGCGCTTGAGCGCCTGGGCCAGCAGGCTGATGGAAATCGTCGAGGTATTGGAGGCCAGAATGGTGTTTTCACCCACCTGGGCTTCAACTTCGGCCAGTACGGCCTGTTTGACCTTGGGATTTTCCACCACGGCTTCAACGACCAGATCGACATGGCCGAAATCGCCATACGACAGAGTCGGGCGAATGGTATTGAGCGCCTCGGCCATCTTGGCCGGGGTCAGGCGACCTTTTTCAACGCGGTTGCCGAGCAGCTTGGCCGCTTCGTTCAAGCCCAGTTGAATGGCCTCTTCGCGGATGTCCTTCATCAGGATCGGCGTGCCTTTGACCGCCGACTGGTAGGCGATGCCGCCGCCCATGATGCCGGCGCCCAGTACGGCTGCCTGCTTGACGTCACGCGCCTGGGCGTCGTAGGCCTTGGCCTTGCGCTTGAGTTCCTGATCGTTGAGGAACAGACCAATGAGGCTTTGTGCCGCCGAGGTCTTGGCCATTTTGGCAAAACCTGCAGCTTCGACTTCCAGCGCCTTGTCGCGGCCGAAGCTGGCCGCCTTCTGGATAGTCTTGATCGCTTCGACCGGGGCCGGATAGTTCGGGCCCGCTTGACCGGCAACAAAGCCTTTGGCGGTTTCGAAGGCCATCATCTGTTCGATGGCATTGAGCTTGAGCTTGTCGAGCTTGGGCTGGCGCTTGGCCTTGTGATCGAACTCGCCGGCAATCGCGCGCTTGACCAGATCAAGGGCCGCCGCCTGGAGCTTGCCGGGTTCGACCACGGCATCGACCGCGCCGACTTTCAGCGCATCTTCAGCGCCGTTTTCCTTGCCGGAGGCGATCCACTCGATGGCGTTATCGGCGCCGATCAGGCGTGGCAGACGCACCGTGCCGCCAAAGCCCGGGTAGATACCGAGTTTGACTTCGGGCAGGCCGATCTTCGCCGTGTTCGACATGACGCGATAGTCCGCCGCCAGGCACATTTCAAGGCCGCCACCCAGGGCAATACCGTTGATCGCCACGACGGTGGGCACTTCGAGGTCCTCGAAGTCGCTGAAGATACGGTTGGCTTGCAGGTTGCCGGCCACCAGGTCGGCGTCGGGCAGCTTGAAGTTCTCGACGAATTCGGTGATATCGGCACCGACGATGAACACATCCTTGCCGCTGGTAACGATCACGCCCTTGACCGACGCATCGGCCTTGAGGGTGTCGACCGCCTGCCGCAGCTCGTTGAGGGTAAGACGGTTGAACTTGTTGACGGACTCACCCTTGAGATCGAAATTCAATTCGACGATGCCACTTTCAAGAGCCTTAACCGTGATGGCTTTACCTTCGTAAATCATCAACTGATCTCCACGATATGGAAGCTGAACAATACACGCCGAACATTAAGGTCCGACGAGACTACGACGTCGCCGTCAATGAACACGCCAAATCAAAGGCAAACCCGCCGACGTGGTAGTCAGGATTCTGTCAGAGCCATCTGACACCAAACGATCAATTCATACGCCCGTTTGATTTGGGTAGCACACCTTCAGGCAAAACCGGCCAATTGTCAATTCGCCAGAATAACCAGTGAAACCGGGCCGTCATCAAGGCTCGATGACCGCCAGAACAGGCACGCGCAGGCTCAAGCCTGAGCCATTGGTCGCCTCGGCAATGCGAAGTATGGGTCAAAGTTTGCTCATCGCCCGTGCACCGTGGCGGATCACAAGTAGAAATTTTCAAGAAAAAAAGCGACAAAAAAGAGCAAAGCAGCTAGAGTTCTGCCCATTGCTTGAAGCACAGAAATTTCCGGTTTAACGGCGTTGCACCGTCAAACCCAAGGCATTACCGGCCTGCCTGGCCACACCCCAAGCCCGATGTTGCTATCGGGCTTTTTTACGCCTGCCTTTCAAGCCGCCAGGGCTTTGAGCGCCTCGTTAATATGGCGCAACACTTCAGCATCGCCGCGCTCTCCCCAGTACAGGGCGACCATTTGAGTGTCGGCTTCGACCTTGTAGACATCTTCCGGTAACGCCCTGAAATGGTTCATCAACCGTTCGTCCTCGCACGGTTCGCGCCAGCGGTTGACCCATGCTCCGGGTTCTGTCTGCCAGTAAGCCCAGCAGGCCGTCTGCCCCGCCTGGCGTGGCCGGTGATATTGCGCGCAGGAACCCGGCGGCTCGCGCAGCAGCCAGTGCGGCCACTCTTCACGACTCAGTTGCATGCCCAGGCCAAGGCGGCGTGCCTCAAGGCGCAAGGCCATTCTGCCGCTCTGCCGACGCGAGGGCATCATCCACACCAAAGGGCTCAACATCACACAAATGATTGACAGAATGATCCAGCTCGTCATATTTCTTGCCCCCGCCTTACCAAGGCACTACAAAACAACCACTCCAAAAATCACTAAACCGCTGGCCCACAACGGCCTGCCCACAAGGGCGCGAAAGGGTCATACTGGCTGCATGCAATCTTCCGGAGGATACCCTCATGCCGTATCAACACATTCTGGTCGCTATCGACCTCACCGATGAATGCGATCCGGTGATCCGCCGCGCTCGCGAGCTTGCCCTGGCCAGCGGCGCCAAGCTGTCGACCGTGCACATCGTCGAACCGATGGCCATGGCGTTCGGCGGCGACGTGCCCATGGACCTTTCGCAGCTGCAACAGCAGCAGATCGATCAGGCCAAGGAAAAGCTCGAGAAGATTAAAATCAAGTACCCGCAGATCCAGGCCGGCGAAAGCCACCTGGTCTACGGCCAGCCGCGCCAGGAAATCCATGACCTGGCCAAGAAGCAGGATTGCGATCTGATCGTGGTCGGCAGCCATGGCCGCCACGGCCTGGCACTGCTGCTGGGCTCGACCGCCAACGATGTGTTGCACGGCGCACCTTGCGATGTACTGGCTGTACGGCTGAAAAAGCAGGAATAACCGGCAACGACTGAAAACGCCCGGCATCAGCCGGGCGTTTTCGTTTCATCAGTCGTCCAGTTCGGCCCAGCGCTCAAGCAGCGCGTCCAGCTCGGCCTGCACCGTTTCGACGTTGGCCAGTGTCGCCGTTACCTCGGTAGAGGGGCGCTGATAGAACGCAGGCCTGGCGATCTCGGCACTCAAGGCCGCCAGTTGCGTTTCGGCCTGTTCGATCTGCCCCGGCAAGGCTTCCAGCTCGCGCTGTTCCTTGTAGCTGAGCTTCTTTTTCGCCGCAGGTGCCGGGGCCGCAGGAGCAGCAGCGGCCACCGGTGGCACTACCGCGCTCTTGAGCTCGGCCTTGCCCGACTTGCTGTCGGCAACGCCGAGCAAACGTGGCGAGCCGCCCTGACGCAGCCAGTCCTGATAACCGCCGACGTATTCGCGAACCTTGCCCTCGCCTTCGAACACCAGGGTGCTGGTCACCACGTTGTCCAGGAATGCCCGGTCGTGGCTGACCATCAACACGGTGCCCTTGTAGTTGGAAAGCACCTCTTCGAGCAATTCGAGGGTTTCAACGTCCAGGTCGTTGGTCGGTTCGTCGAGTACCAGCAGGTTCGCAGGCTTGCTGAACAGCTTGGCCAGCAGCAGGCGCGCACGCTCACCACCGGACAACGCCTTGACCGGCGTGCGCGCACGTTGCGGGCTGAACAGGAAGTCGCCCAGATAGCTCAGTACATGGCGGCTCTGGCCATCGATGTCGATGAAATCGCGACCCTCGGCGATGTTGTCGATAACGGTCTTTTCCAGTTCGAGCTGGTGGCGCAACTGGTCGAAGTAGGCCACTTCAAGCTTGGTGCCGGTTTCGACGGTGCCGGACGTCGGCTGCAGATTGTCGAGCATCAGCTTGAGCAAGGTGGTCTTGCCCGTACCGTTGGCGCCCAGCAGGCCGATGCGGTCCTCGCGCTGCAGGACCATCGAGAAGTCCTTGATCAGCTGTGGGCCGCCCGGATGAGCGAAGCTGACGTTTTCCAGCACGATCACCTGTTTGCCGGACTTGTCGGCCGACTCGATCAGGATGTTGGCCTTGCCGGTGCGTTCACGACGCTCGCCGCGCTCGACACGCAAGGCCTTGAGGGCACGCACGCGGCCTTCGTTACGGGTACGGCGCGCCTTGATGCCCTGGCGAATCCACACCTCTTCCTGGGCCAGACGCTTGTCGAACAGCGCGTTGGCGGTCTCTTCAGCGGACAGCACGGCCTCTTTGTGCACCAGAAAGCTGGCGTAGTCGCCGTTCCAGTCGATCAGGCCGCCACGGTCGAGTTCAAGAATGCGCGTCGCCAGGTTCTGCAGGAACGAGCGGTCGTGCGTGATGAACAGCACCGCGCCCTGGAAATCCTTGAGGGCTTCTTCCAGCCAGGCGATGGCGCCGATGTCCAGGTGGTTGGTTGGTTCGTCGAGCAGCAGCAGATCAGGCTCGCACACCAGCGCCTGCGCCAGCAGCACACGCCGGCGCCAGCCGCCGGACAGTTCGGCCAGAGTTTTCTCGGCCGGCAATTGCAGGCGGCTCAGGGTGCTTTCGACCACCTGTTGCAGACGCCAGCCATCACGCGCTTCGAGGGCCTGCTGAACATGCATCAGCTTGTCGAGGTCCTCTTCGGTGACGCAGTTCTGCGCCAGGTGATGGTATTCGGCGAGCAGCGCGCCAACGCCGTCGAGGCCTTCGGCAACCACATCGAACACCGTCCGCTCGTCGGCTTCGGGCAGCTCTTGCGGCAATTCGCCGATTTTAAGCCCCGGCGCACGCCAGATCGAGCCTTCGTCAGGCTTCTGGCTGTCCTTGACCAGCTTCAACATGCTGGATTTGCCAGTGCCGTTGCGGCCGATGATGCACACCCGCTCGCCACGGGCGATCTGCCAGGAGACCTTGTCCAGCAATGGCATAGAGCCGAAGGCAAGGGACACATCGCTGAATTTGAGCAGGGTCATGATCTTCTCCAAAAACCGGGCGCGCATTCTACCTGAGATGGCGCACGAATGTCGGTATCCGATGGCCGGGTAATGTGCTTGAGGCCCGGCCCTGAGCGCCTGTGGGGCAAAGATTTATTTCCAGGTGAGTCACGATTGGCCGCAATGCTTTCAACCGGAGCTGGCAAAAGGCTAAGCTAGCGGCACTTTTACGACTCACCAGCCCGGAAGTCCCATGCGCGGTCGTTTGCTCAGCCTTGTATCCTGTCTGCTTCTCTCTATCACAGCCGCCACGCCTGCCCTGGCTGCGGACATCAACCAACAGCGCAAACTCTATGACGAGGCCAAGCGCGCCCTGGCCAAAGGTGACACCGGTCCCTACTTTGCCAGCACTGCAGCACTGGCCGATTACCCGTTGCAGCCCTACCTCGAATACGACGAACTGACCGCGCGCCTGAAAAGCGCGAGCAACGCCGAGATCGAGAAATTTCTGGCCGAGCACGGCGACCTGCCGCAGGCCAACTGGATGAAGCTGCGCTGGTTGCGCTGGCTGTCCGAGCGTGGCGACTGGCAGACCTTCGTCAAATACTACGACCCAAAGATGAACTTCACCGAACTGGACTGCCTGTATGGCCAGTACCAGATCAGTAGCGGGCAGCGCGCCGAAGGCTATGCCAGCGCCGACAAGCTGTGGATGACCAGCAAAACCCTGCCGGGCGCCTGCGATGCATTCTTCGCCCAGTGGGCGGCCGCCGGCCAGTTGACCGAGCAGAAACGCTGGCAACGCGCCAAGCTGGCCGCGCAGGCTCGCAACTACACGCTCGCCAAGACCCTGGTCGACAGCCTCAATTCGCTGGCACCGCAAGGCAAGCTGCTGCTGGCCGTGGCGCAGAAACCGGAAATGCTCAACAACCCGGCGCAGTTCATGCCGGTCGATGAAGCCATGTCCGACGTCGTTGGCCTGGGCCTGCGCCGCCTGGCGCGCCAGGACCCGCAAAAAGCCCTGTCGATGCTCGATGGCTATGCCACCACGCTGCGCTTCTCCCGTGAAGAACAGGTCGAGATCGCCAAAGAGATCGGCCTGACCCTGGCGCGCCGCTATGACGACCGTGCGCTGGACGTCATGACCCGCTACGACCCTGAATTGCGCGACGACACCGTCAGCGAATGGCGAATGCGCCTGCTGCTGCGCCTGGGCCGCTGGCAGGATGCCTACGACCTGGCGCGCCGCCTGCCGCCGGACCTGGCCAACACCAACCGCTGGCGTTACTGGGAAGCGCGCGCGCTGGAACTGGCGCAACCGAACAACCCGCAGATTCCGACGCTGTACAAGGAAGTGGCCAAGGAGCGTGACTTTTACGGTTTCCTGGCCGCCGACCGCACACAGAACCCTTATCAGCTCAACAACAAGCCCTTGCTGCTCAGCCAGGCGTTGATCACCAAAGTACGCAACACACCGGGTGTGCGCCGCGCGCTGGAATTCCACGACCGTGGCGAGATCGTCGACGGGCGTCGCGAGTGGTATCACGTCAGCCGGCATTTCAGCCGCGACGAAATGGTTGCCCAGGCCAGGCTGGCCTATGACCTGAAATGGTATTTCCCGGCCATTCGCACCATCAGCCAGGCGCAGTACTGGGACGATCTGGATATCCGCTTCCCGATGGCCTACCGCGACACGCTGGTGCGCGAAGCCAAGCTGCGTGGCCTGCACTCGAGCTGGGTGTTCGCCATTACCCGTCAGGAAAGCGCATTCATGGACGACGCCCGCTCCGGCGTCGGTGCCAGCGGCCTGATGCAACTGATGCCGGCCACCGCCAAAGAGACCGCCAAGCGCTTCAACATCCCGCTGGCTTCACCGCAGCAGGTGTTCAACCCCGACACCAATATCCAGTTGGGCGCCGCCTTCCTCAGCCAGGTACACGGCCAGTTCAACGGCAACCGTGTCCTGGCCTCGGCGGCCTACAACGCAGGTCCGGGCCGTGTACGGCAATGGCTCAAGGGCGCCAATCACCTGGCGTTCGATGTGTGGGTAGAAAGCATCCCGTTCGATGAAACCCGCCAGTACGTGCAAAACGTGCTGTCTTATTCGGTGATCTACGGCCAGAAGCTCAACTCGCCGCAGCCACTGGTGGACTGGCACGAACGCTTCTTCGACGACCTGTAATGGCCATGGGGCGGTGGCAACACCGCCCTATTCCAGCACCTCAACCTTCATCCCCACCGTCAGTTGCCCTGCCCCGTCGCTCACCAGGTTCTGCCCGAACAGGATTTCGCCCTCGACCTGGCGATAGGTCTTGAGGGTGGCGAGCGGTTCACGGTCGGGGTTGCGTTGGCCGGTGGCCGGGTCGATGGTGGTCAGGATGCAGCGCGAACAGGCCTTGAGCACCCGGAACTCCAGTGCGCCGATACGAATGCGTTTCCAGCGGTCTTCGGCATAGGGTTCGGCGCCGCTGATCACCAGGTTGGGCCGAAAGCGCAGCATTTCCTGAGGACGGCCGATGCGCGCTGACAGATCGTCCAGCGAGGCCTGGCCGATCAGCAGCAACGGAAAGCCATCGGCAAAACTCACCTTGTCTTCGATTGTGCCGTAGCCGTCGGGCAGCCAGCGGGCGCGGGCTTCGGGCATGTACACCACACGGGTCGGCTTGCCGATAAACGCGCTGGCCCAGTCGGCAGCGGCATCGCCCGCATCCGGCACTTGCAGGCTGTCGCGCCAGACCGTGACGCCACGCAACGTGTCGGCCTGCTCAACAGGCAGCGCAACCTCCAGCGGCTCGAAGCCGTCTGCGGCGAAAGTCACTCCGCCTGCGGCATTCCACAGCACCGACAACTGCGACATGTGCGGCAAGGCACGCTGAGTGAGAAAGCGGCCGGAGGCCGCATCGACCAGCATCCAGCGTCGATCACCGGACAGCCCCAATGCATCGAAATGCGCGCTGTCGAGCACCTCGGGTTTGCAGGATTTGAGGGGATAACGGTAAAGCGCGCTGAGCTGCAACATGGCCTGTTCCTTGTGTGACGCGAGCACTAAAGAGTCGCGTCACAGCTTACAGGCTTTACGCTGGCTTTTAGCCCTCAAGCACCATTTTCAAGCGCTCGCGGACGATGTCGACCAGCTTGTCGGGCTGGAACTTGGACAGGAAGCTGTCACAGCCGACCTTTTTCACCATCGACTCGTTGAAGCTGCCCGACAGCGAGGTGTGCAGCACTACGTACAGGCCTTTCAGGCGGGGATCGTTGCGGATTTCGGTGGTCAGGCGATAGCCGTCCATTTCCGGCATTTCTGCGTCGGTAAACACCATCAGCAGTTTTTCGGTCATGTCCACGCCGCTGTCGGCCCAGGCCTTGAGCATGTTCAGGCCCTTGAGGCCGTCGCTGGCCACGTGCAACTTCAGGCCGAGCTGCGACAAGGTATCGCGCAACTGCGCCAGGGCGACTTTGGAGTCGTCCACCAGCAGCACTTCCAGCCCGCGTGCGTGGTCCAGAATCGGGTCTTCGAGTTTTTCGCGCGAAACCTTGGCGTTGTAGGGCACGATCTCGGCGAGCACTTTTTCCACATCGATGACCTCTACCAGCTGGTCATCGACCTTGCTGATCGCGGTCAGGTAATGCTGACGACCGGCGCTGGCCGGCGGCGGCATGATGGCTTCCCAGTTCAGGTTGATGATGCGGTCCACGCCACCGACCAGAAACGCCTGCACGGTGCGGTTGTACTCGGTGACGATAATCGTGCTGTCAGGGCCTGGCACCAGCGGGCGCATGCCGATGGCCTGCGACAGGTCGATCACCGGCAGGGTCTGGCCACGCAGGTTGACCACACCGCACACAAACGAATGGCGTTGCGGCATCAGCGTCAGTTTCGGCAACTGCAGCACTTCCTGAACCTTGAAGACGTTGATCGCGAACAACTGGCGACCGGCCAGGCGGAACATGAGAATTTCCAGGCGATTCTCGCCCACCAATTGCGTGCGCTGATCTACTGTGTCGAGAATGCCGGCCATTTGTTTATAGCTCCTGGAGCGTTGATAACGATGAGTCTGCCAGCCGGTATATCGGCGGCTAAAGCCAAGACCTTAACGGCCCGTTAAAGAGCGTGCGCAAGGCCATTGATGTCATACCGGCATCATGCTTCACTGATTGTGTATTGCCAACTGTCTGATACAAGCGCGCCTTTATATAAGGCTGATCGACAAATCTAAAAATTCGATAGTAAGGGTACGCCTGAGTCTCCCTCAGGGCTGGCCTGATATTCGCAATAATCAATAGCCATTATTGTGACGCCCTTCTCAATGCATGAATGGAGTCAGGCAGTTGATCTTTGCCCAGGCCTTGCGGCCCCTGTGTCTTCCCGAGCGGCAAACCGTTTGGGAACCCCGCATTGCGCCTGAACACCTGCGTCCGGCCCCGAACATTGCGTGTTTAAAGTGCCTTGATGTCACTATCACGCAACATTCAGAAACGCCCTACAGACATTCCAATGAAATCAAAATTAACTGTCAGGCATTCACAACGGGCGTCCTGCGCCCGTCATCCATCAAGCATGGAGATCAAGGATGCTGAACAGCAATCAATGGCTGCATCGACACAATGAGTTTGTGAACCAGTCCCAGGCCCTGTTGCAGCGCTCGGAAGAATGCGTGGCCCACCTGCAGATGTTCGCCGACGACGAAGACGCCATTGCGGGTTTGCAGGCGGCACTGCTGAACCTGGCCGACCAGTCAGCCCGGGTCTCACAGGACAACATCGCAGAATTCACCGGGCAATTGCTGGATCGACTAGGGCCGCGGCTCAAGCGCAATGCCCTGAATGCCGAGGCCATCGAGACATTAAGGCAGTGCCTTGATCTGATCGCCTGGCAACTGGAATTGATTGACCCGTACACCGGCGGACTGGCGCTTGACGATGAAGAACAGCACGCATTGTTGAACAGGTTCGACACCTGAGTCGATCACAGTCCTTTCAATCACCCGGCAGCATTGTTAGGGTCGTGGCCTGTAGCAGACTCTCAAGCATGACCATTCGATGATTTCATCCTCTACGCCCTTGCACCGTACACATCGCAAGTCTCGATCATTGAGCGGCAAAACCGCGCAGTGGTTGACGGCGACCCTGTGCATTGGCGCGGTGCTGGGCAATATCGCCGTGTATGGACATCAGCAACCGCTGCCGGCAGCGCTGTTGCTGCTCAATGTACTGACCTTCGCCAGCATCTGGCTGGCGCGTCTGCGCAGCAAGCGGGCCATCAGCCTGCACCCCCGTGAGCTGGCCAGCCGCCTGCTGCAGGTTCAGGAAAGCGAGCGTCATCGCCTGAGCCGTGAACTGCATGACGACATCGGCCAGATGCTGACCGCCGCCAGGCTGCAACTCGGCTGGCTGCAACGGCGCTTGCCGGACGATCTGCAGGCGCCCGGCACACAACTCGACGCCACGCTGGAAGAAACCCTGGACAAGATCCGCGACCTGTCGGCCATTCTCAACCCGCGGCAGTTATCCAGCCTCGGACTGGAAGCCAGCCTGCGCTTGCACTTGATCAATACCCTGGGCGGTAGCCCGGTGCACTGGAGCCTGGACTGCCATCAGTCGTTGCACGGCATTGCCGAAGAAATGGCGGTGGCGACCTTTCGCATCACCCAGGAAGCGGTCACCAACATGCTGCGTCACGCAGGCGCCGGTAACCTGTTGGTGCGCCTGCAGCGTTTACCCGAAGGCCTGGCGCTGTTCATCGAGGATGACGGCGAAGGCTTCATCCCCGCCAGCAATCCGACCCAGGCCGGCCAACGCGGGATTGCCGGTATCGGTGAACGGGTGACATTACTCGGCGGCCGCTGGACCCTGGACAGCGCGCCGGGTCACGGCACGCGCATCAACGTTGTTCTTCCCTGGGCGCCGCGCAGCCATGCCCGCGCCCACACGCAATTGCCACACTGAAGACCCGACCATGACCTGCACGCTACTGTTGATCGATGACCACGCGCTGATTCGCGCCGGCATTCGCGCCCTGGTGGCGGATATTCCCGGCTACAGCGTGATCGGCGAAGCCTGCGATGGTGACGAACTGAGCCGCCTGGCCCTGCAACTGGCGCCAGACATCGTCCTGCTCGACCTCTCGATGAAACGCACCCACGGCCTGGATGCCCTGAGCCACTTGTTGCAGGTGCTGCCCGACAGCAAGGTGCTGATTCTGTCGATGCACACCGAGCCCGAGCTGATCATGCGCGCCCTGCACCTTGGGGCCCACGGCTATCTGCTCAAGGACACCACTGCCAGCGAACTGCAGCACGCCCTGCACGCCTTGCGCGATGGCGAGCGCTACCTGAGCCCTGCCATCGCCCATACGGTGATAAACCAGGCATTGCTGATCAACCAGCCCGGCAAGCCGCCGCAGGCCGACACGCATAACCTGACCGCCCGCCAACTGGAAATCCTGCGCCTGATCGCGCGCGGCACAACGACCCGCGACATCGCCTGCGGCCTGAACCTGAGCGTCAAGACCGTCGAGACCCACCGCGCACAGATCATGAAGCGCCTGCACATCTACGATGTCGCAGGCCTGGTGCTGTATTGCGTGCGCGAACGGATCATCAGTCTGGACGACTGAGCCACGGCGTTTCACTGGCGCCCAGCAACGGCGAACCCGTTGGCAGATGCACCCGCAAGGCCGCAGGCCGGGCACTGAAGCGCATTTGTGTGAGCTTCAACGGTTCGCCATCCAGATTGATGTCCAGGCCTTGCGCCGACTTGATCTCGACCCACGGCAGGCGCGCGCGCACAAACATGCTCTCGATGCCCAGTCCGCCGGCCAGCAAACCCTTGAGCGTGCCGACCAGTTCTTGCGGTGCCGGCAGGATACTGACGTCCAGCAGGCCGTCGTCGGCCAGGGCCGCCGGGCACAGTTCATGCCCGCCACCGGCTTGACGCCCGTTGCCGATGCCCAGCGCCAGCAGGTCGCCGCTCCACTGGAAATCCGGCCCGCTCAGCTCGCCATAAGCGGCGTGCAGCTCACTGAAACGGGTGAGTCCGGTAAACAGATACGCCGCGCCACCGAGCACCTTTTTCAGGTCTTCAGAGGTATTGGCTGTCACCTGGCTGCCAAAGCCGCCGGTGGCCATGTTGAGAAACAGCTTGCCGTCGACCTCGCCCAGATCGACGGGGCGCGCCGGGGCGTCGAGCAAATCCAGAGCGGCATCGACATCCAGCGGCACACCGGCGGCCCGGGCAAAGTCATTGGCCGTGCCCAGCGGCAGGATCACCAGGCTTAGCGGCGCGTCAGCAGTATCGGCGACGTCACTCAAGGCCAGTGCCTCGGCGATGTCGCGCAAGGTGCCATCGCCACCGCCGGCAATCACACAGCGGTGCCCGTCGGCCAAGGCTTCGGCGACCAGGCGCTGAGCGTCGCCGCCTTCCCAGGTCAGGCGCACATCCAGCTCCCAGCCCTGCTCACGCTTGCGGCTGACGGCGCTGCGGACCTGCTCGTTGAGCGACTGCTTGCCATGAAGAATCAGAATCGCTCTGCGTTGTGCCATGACACTCCCCTGTAATCGGATAGATGGTTGCGATGAGCATATGACCCTGGCAAAAACAAAAGGACGCGACCTGTCAGAGAATTTTTTCGCTTGTCCGCCAACCCGGTACGCCCCCGTTTTTATTGAGTGGAAGACGCCTGACCAGAGACGTGCAGACCAACGTGCAGAGAAAACCGTGCGCAGAAATCCGACGTTTTTTGTTGCATGGGCTTTACTGTCAAAAAGCCTGACCGTGAGCGGTTTCTGTCATTGCCAAGAGACACGTCCTACATGAAAACAAGGGATTAGCTACAACAACCGTCACAGACAATCCGTCAGTGACTGAAAATCCGGGAGCGATTCAGCTGCACACGCCAAAACGATGACTATATTTTTTCAACGCCGTAAATAGACATTTTTTTGACCTTCGTCTGTCAAGCCATGGACTTCAAGGACCGATGCTTGAGTAAAGGATCGACACGCAGTGAGGAAGCACTATGCGGTTGCAGCCCGTCGACAGTTTGTCGCTGACACGAACCAGCCTTGTTGAGTATTTTCTGTTCGGTATTCGCCTGGCCCACGGTCTGGCCTGCGTGATACCGGGGCTGGTGATCGTGGCACTGGAGCCGGTCATGCAGACCGAACAGGCCAAGGGCCAACTGGGCATGCTGCTGATTTTCGGCCTTATCTGCGTACTGGTGTTCCAGGCGCTGGGCGTGTATTCCGAAGCACTGTTCAGCAACTCCCTGCGCTTGCGCTCCATTCTGTTCGCCTGGACGGCTGCCTTCGGCCTGCTGATGGTCATGCACCACTTCATGGACATGCTCGACTCGGTGAGCCAGGACGCGCTGCTGGTCTGGTACCTGTCGAGCCTGGCCTTGATGTGCATCGTGCGCGTGCTGTTGCTGGTGCTGTTCCGGCACCTGATGAAAAAAGGCATGTTCCTGCAAAACGCGGTGATTCTCGGCGCCACGGAAAACGGCCTGCGCCTGGCCGAATACCTGCTCCGCCACCAGGACATTCGGTCAGGCGTCACCGGCTTTATCGACGACCGCATCGGGCGCATGCCCAAGACCGTCGCCAACCTGCCGCTGCTGGGCAACACCGGCGACCTGGAACGGCTGATCCGCGAAGACAAGGTCACCCAAGTGCTGGTCGCCCTGCCCTGGACCGCCGAAAACCGCATGGACTACATCATTCGCGAGCTGCGCCGGTTGCCGGTCAATGTCCTGCTGGTGCCCGACATGGTCGCCTTTCGTCACAGCCACAACCGCATCACCGAAGTCGCCAGCCTGCCGATGTTCAATGCCTCCGATGTACCGCTCAGCGGCTGGTCGCCGTTCATCAAGCGTGCCGAAGACATCGTGCTGTCGACACTGGCCGTTGCCGCGCTGTCGCCGGTGATGCTGCTGGTCGCGATCGCGATCAAGCTCGACTCGAAGGGCCCGGTGCTGTTCCGCCAGAAACGCTATGGCTACAACAACCGCCTGATCGAGGTCTTCAAGTTTCGCTCCATGCATCAGCACCAGGCCGATGCGGTAGCGGAAAAGCAAACCACCCGCCACGACGCCAGGGTCACGCGGGTCGGGCGTTTCATCCGCAAGACCAGCCTGGATGAGCTGCCACAGCTGTTCAATGTGGTGGCCGGCACCATGTCCATGGTGGGCCCGCGCCCCCATGCCACGGCAACCAAAGCGGCCGGTATTCTCTTCGAGCAAGCGGTCAAGGAATACACCTCGCGTCATCGCGTCAAACCGGGCATTACAGGGCTTGCGCAGATCAACGGCTATCGGGGTGAAACAGACACCGTGGAAAAAATCGAGAAGCGCGTCGAATTCGATCTTGAGTACATAGAAAACTGGTCTGTCTGGTTCGATCTCTACATCCTTCTGCGCACTGTTCCGGCAGTGCTTCTCAATCGTGAGGTCTATTGATGAGCATCCTCATCCCCTGCATTGTCGCCGGCGGTTCCGGCACCCGACTCTGGCCAGTCTCTCGCGAAGCCATGCCCAAGCCGTTCATGCGTCTTCCCGATGGCGAAAGCCTGCTGCAAAAGACTTTCAACCGCGCCACTTCCCTGCCGCAGGTCGAGCACCTGCTGACCGTCACCAACCGTGAAGTGTATTTCCGCACGGTCGATGACTATCGCCCGCTGAATAAAAAGCGCGTGAAACTGGACTTCATCCTCGAGCCCGTGGGGCGCAATACGGCGCCGGCGATTGCCGCCGCCGCGCTGCACGTCGCACGCTTGTATGGCGACGATGCGCAACTGCTGATCCTGCCCGCCGACCACCTGATTTCCGATATCGAAGCGTTTCAGGCAGCGGTGGCCAATGCCCGGCAACTGGCCGATCAGGGCTGGCTGGTGACCTTCGGTATCCTGCCCGACAAGCCGGAAACCGGCTTTGGCTACATCGAAAAAGGCCAGCAGCTCAACGGCGACGGCTATCAGGTGGCGCGTTTCGTCGAAAAACCCGATGCCGCCACCGCCCAGGCTTACCTGGACGGCGGCGTGCACCTGTGGAACGCCGGGATGTTCTGCCTGCGTGCCGACACCTTGCTAGCCGAGTTGCGCATTCACGCCCCCGAGGTGCTCGACGCGGTCAGCGCCTGCCTTGCGCAAAGCACCAGCAAGCAAGGCAGCAATGAGCTGCAGGTCGAGCTGGATAACGATTTGTTCGCCCAGGTGCCGGACATTTCCATCGACTACGCCTTGCTGGAGCGCTCTTCCAGGGTTGCCGTGGTGCCGTGCCAGCTGGGCTGGAGCGACATCGGTTCATGGCAGGCGGTGCGCGAACTGACCCCGGCCGATGGCCAGGGCAACCAGTGCAACGGCCAGACCGTGCTGCACGATGTCACCAACTGTTTTATCGACTCGCCCAAACGCCTGGTCGGCGCGGTGGGCCTGGACAACCTGATCATCATCGACACCCCCGACGCCTTGCTGATTGCCGACGGCAACCGCAGCCAGGACGTGAAACTCATCGCCCAGGAACTCAAGCGCCAGGACCACGAGGCGTACCGGCTGCACCGCACCGTCACCCGGCCGTGGGGCACCTACACCGTGCTGGAGGAAGGCAAGCGCTTCAAGATCAAACGCATCGTCGTACACCCGCAGGCCTCGCTGTCGCTGCAAATGCACCACCACCGCAGCGAGCACTGGATCGTGGTCAGCGGCATGGCCACCGTCACCAATGGCGAGCGCGAATTCATGCTCGACACCAACGAGTCGACCTTCATCAAGCCCGGCCACACCCACCGCCTGGTCAACCCAGGCGTCATCGACCTGGTGATGATCGAAGTGCAGAGCGGCGAGTACCTGGGCGAAGACGACATCGTGCGCTTTACCGACATTTATGGACGAGTGCCGGCGCAAGCAGCCAAGGCCTGAACCGAGTGTGAAACCGTAGCGTGCGGCTGCAGCCGCACGCTGCACCTGGAATCCGGCGATGCAGGCCGGCATGTTTTCCCCGTCAGGGAGCTGTATTCATGGATCAGAAGTATTCAGGGTCTTTCAAAGGCCTGCTGTTGGCGACCTGCGTTCTGGTCCTCAGTGCCTGCAACACCCCGGCAAGGGTCGCCGTACCGGACGACACCGCACAGATCGAAGCAGGCAAGGCGGCGGGGCTTGCCCTGGCAGGCAAGCCATTGCCTGCGCAAAAGATTCGCGCCGGCGACACCTTGCGCATCGTGCGCAACACCGGCGAGTCGCCAAGCATCTCGGCCTTCACCGCCAACTCCATTTATGAACTGACCCTGTTCCAGGTGCTCACCGACGGCACCTTTTCCTATCCCTGGGTCGGCACCGTGCAGGCGGCGGGCATGACCGTGCCGCAGCTGACCGAGCACCTGCAAGACAAGCTCAAAGGCATTTATCGCCAGACCGCGATGACTATCAATATCAACCAGGCACCGGGCAACACGGTGTTCGTCGGTGGTGCGGTGCGCAACTCGACCAGCCTGCCGGTGACCGTGGCCACCACGCTGGACCAGGCCATCATCGGCGCCGGCGGCGTGGCCCCCGACGGCGATGCGCAACTGGTCGCCCTGCTGCGCCAGGAAGACAACGGCCTCTACAACACCTACTTCTTCGACTACAGCAAGATGCTCTGGGCCAGCCCCCAGGCGCCTCGGGGCCCGGTGCTGCTGCAACGCGGCGATGTCGTGTTCGTGCCCAAGTCCACGGTCGGCAACAAGGCCGACGGGGTCAACCTGTATTTCAACCAACTGATCCCGTTCTCCAAGTCGCTGGGCTTTGGGGTGAACTACGAGCTGCAGAATTAAGCATCAGGGAAGAAGACAATGATCAATATCCGTTCATTTCGCGATCTGCTGCGCCTGTTTTTCATCTTCAGGCGTGAGGTACAGATCACAGTGCTGGTGACCTTTGTGGTCGTGGTGCTGGGTGCTTTCCTGCTGCCCAACCGCTACGAGTCCACCGCGTTGCTGCTGGTCAAGCCAGGCCGCGACAGCAGCACGGTGCCGATCGAGTTGTCCAACCGCCAGGCCATCGTGGTGCCCAGCGCCCTGCGCGACCCGTTGCTGGACGAAGAGCGGATGCTGACCGGCCGGCCGATCACCCGCACGGTGGCCGAGAAATACTTGGCCGAAATGTCCAGGGCGCGTGAAGAGGCAGGCTTTTTCGGCTCAGTGAAAAACCTGCTCAAGGACTCGGTCGATGCGGTGTTCGGCGCCGTGCACAAACTGTTCGAGCTGGTCGGCCTGGCAGAAAGCCGCTCGGCTACCGACCGCCTGGCCGAGAGCCTGGAAAAAGGCTTCAAGGTGCGCCATGACCCAGGCTCTTCGGTGATGGAGCTGACCTTTACCTGGGACGACCCGGCCGTGGCCCAGGACGTGCTGCGCAACTGGATCGCGGAATACCAGTTGCAACGCACCAAGACCCTCGGACGGGTCAGCCTGTACACATTCTTCGACACCGAGGTCAAGGAAACCGGCGCCAATATCATCGTCTACAAGCGGCAGATTCAGGCCTACCTCAACCAGTTGGGCGCCGTGAGCATTTCCCAGCGCCTTGCCGACACCTCCCAGGGCCTCAATGACCTGCGCACCGAGCGCAACAACACCATCCGCGCCATCGCCTCGACCAAGGCGGGCCTGGACACCCTGAAAAAACAACTGGCCACCCAGCCCAAGACGGTCAGTTCCGGGCGCGAGCTGTCGCTGAACCCCAACCGTCAGGACCTGCAGAACCGCATCAACGGCAAGGAAGTCGAGCGCCAGGAACTGCGCCGTACGTTCTTTGACAACGCACCGCCAATCCTGGCCATCGGCGAAGAAATCGACAACCTCAAGAAACTGCTCCAGGAACAGCAGACCACGGTTCAGCGCTCGGAAAACATCACGCCCAACCCGATCTACAACCGCATGCAAAACGTCTATGCCGACCAGGAAACCAGCTACGCACGGCTGTTGACGCAACTGACCCAGCAGGACCAGCAACTGGCTCAACTGGAAAAGGACCGGCTCCAGGCCCTGGCGCTGGAACCTGAACTGTCGCGCCTGCAAAACGAGCTCGATGCGGCCGAGAAAAGCTACGCGCTGTATTCCGACAGCCTGGAAAAGGCACGCATCGACCGCGAGCTGGACAACAGCCAGATCAGCAACATTGCACTGGTCGAAGAAGCCACCCTCAACCCCAGTCGGGTCTTCCCCAAGAGCATGCTGATGCTGTTGCTGGCCTTGCCGCTGAGCCTGCTGGTGGGTTTGCTGGCACTGTATTTCTTCTACCTGCTGGACCAGCGCATCCACGATGGCGACAAGATCGAAAGCCGCTTCGGGGTGCCGGTGTGGACCAGCCTGCCGGACCTGGAGCGTGCCCAGGAACGCAGTGCCGCGTTCACTTCGCAACTGCACAAGGTCTACGGCATCCTGCCGCTGCAACAGGTCGCCGAAAAAGGCCTGGCCATCGGTTTTACCTCGGAGCACTCCGGCGAAGGCGTGAAGTTTGTCATCGAGCGCCTGAAAAACGTGCTTATCGAACACGGCCAGCATGTGCGCACCGAAGGCCCGGGACCGGCGATCCCCGGCGAGATCGTGCTGATCGACGCCTCGGGGCTGTACGGCAAGGACAAACCCTTCGTGTTGCTGCGCGACGCCGACCTGATCGTGCTGGTGGTGCGTGCGCAACAAACCACTGTGCCGATGCTTGAAGACGCCCTGCACACCCTGAACACCGCGTTCAAGCGGGTCGACGGGATCATCCTCAACCGTCGCCGCTTCGAGGTGCCTGAAAAAGTGCTGCGGTTCATCAAGCGTCTGGGGAGCCGTGCCTGATGCGTATCGCCCTGCTCGCCCCGCTGCCGCCGGAGCAGAACGGCATCGCCGACTATGCCGGTCACCTGCGCCACGCCCTGCAGGCATTGGGGGTCGAGGTGCTGACGCCGCTGCAAGGGGTCGGCAACGATCCCCGGCAGGCCGAGCAGCGGGTCGCGGACACTGACTGGCAGGGCATTGACCTTGCGCATGCCGAGATTGGCGGCGGCCGGCTGGCCGAATTCCGTGCACTGGGCGCCTTGCACCAGCGTTTGCCGCACCTGCCGCTGACCGCCACCGTGCATGACCCGGAGCGGCTGGTATGGCGCCTGGAAAAACTGCCCTGGCCGCTGTCGCTGGCCAACCGCCTGCCCTCGCCGGCCCCGGAAGTCGCCACCGTGCTGGCCGACCCGTTGTGCCTGCGCGCAGAACGCCAACTGGCGAAAAACATGACACGCCTGGTGACCCTGACCCGCGCCGGCAGCCAGAGCCTGCGCCAGCGCATGCACCTGAGCGAGCCACAGATGCTGGTCATCCCGCACGGCAATCTGGACATTGCGCCCGTGCTGCTGCCGCCACTGCAACCCTTGCGCCTGCTGTATTTCGGCTTTATCTATCGCGGCAAAGGCATCGAGGATCTGCTCGACGCGCTGGCCGGCCTGTTCGTCAGCCAGCCGGCACTGCGCCAAAGCGTACGCCTGACCCTGGCCGGCGGCAGCGAACCGGAAATGGCCTTTGGCGCCTCCGGCAGCTATCTGGAACAGTTGCGCGTGCGCATTCGCCAGCTGGGCCTGACCGACCTGATCGACTGGCAACTGGACCTGCCGGCCAGCGACATCCCGACAGTGATCCAGGCCCACCACGTGATGGTGTTGCCGTACCGCGAATCCAGCAAGCTCAAGCTGCTCGGCCAGCTGCGCGGCACCAGCGGTGCGTTGTCGTGGGCGGTGGCCTGCGGGCGCGGGGTGATTACCTCCGATGCCCGCTCGTTTGCCGAAGAGGTGTCGCACGGCAACGGCATGATCTACCCGCAAGGCAATGTGGCCGCCCTGACTGACGCGCTGGCGACGTTGTGCAACACGCCACACCTGGCCGAGGACTGGGCCGAGCGGGCGGCACAACTGGGCCGGCGGCGGGTCTGGAGCCACACCGCCGAGCGTTTTCGCGAGATGTTCCAGCAAGCCTGTCAGGCGAGGTAAACAGCCATGCACGCTAAATCCAGATCGTTGCTTGCCGCTGTGCTGTTGGCAACCGGGCTTGTCTATACCGGCGAAAGCCTTGCCGAGACCGTGCTCAAGGCGCCGCGTCCGGTCGAGTGGCGCGACTTTCTCGGGGTCAACGTTCAGTTCCCGTATTTTGCCCCCGAGATTTACGCCCTGCAGATGGATCGCCTCGATGCGCTGGGGCTGGGCTGGGTGCGCCTGACCCTGCACTGGCCGCTGATCGAGCCTGTGCGCGACCAGTTCCAGTTGCAGACCGTCGATGCCGCCATGGCGGCGATGCAGAGCCGTGGCTACAACACCCTGGCGTACCTGGTCGGCTCGGCACCGTTCGCCAGCAGCGCACCGGCCGATGCCGAGAGCCGCGACCAGTACCCGCCGAGCGATTTCAATCTGTTCGCCACGCGCATGGCGCGCTTGGCACAACGTTACCCGCAGGTCGACACCTGGCAGGTGTGGAACGAGCCCAATATCGTCTGGCGCCCCAAGGAAGACCCGGCCGCCTATGGCCGCCTGCTCAGCGTCACCACCGAGGCGATCCGCAGCGTGGCGCCAGGCAAATCGGTCGCCACCGCCGGCATGGCCTATTACAGCCAGATGCACAGTACGCCGGGCTACATGTTGCAGACCCTGGTCGACGGCGGCCTGGGCCAGCAGAACATCGTCGCCGCCTATCACCCGTATTCCGAATACCCCGAAGGCGACTCGCCGCCGGACCGGGATTTTCTGGTGCGCGGCAACGCCATGAACCAGTTGCTGCACGGTAATGGCGTGCAAAACGTCTGGGCCACCGAATGGGGCTGGTCCAGCTATGCAGGCCCGGTAGAAATGCAGGCAATCATCGGGTTGCGCGGTCAGGCTGACTACACGCTGCGGCGCCTGGCGTTGATGAGTGCCATGGATTACCAGCGGATTTTCCTGTTCAACCTGAGCGATCTGGACGAACGCGCCAGCGCCCGCGATCAGGGTTACGGGCTGGTCGACCTGCAAGCCAACCCGAAACCGGTGTACCTGGCCTTGCAGAACTTTCTCAACATCACCGGTCCACGCTTGCTGCCCGCCGACCCGCCGGCCGTCAGCAGCGTGCCGCGCGACTTGTACGCGGTGCCCTGGAGCCGCCCGGACGGCACGCAATTGCTGATGGTCTGGAGTGCCAGCAGCGCCAGCCTGACGTTTCCGAATATCCGCGAAGCCGTGGTGCATGACCCACTGGACGGCACCCGCCATTCGCTGGCCAGCCGTCAGGGTGTGACCCTGGCATTGAGCCCGACCTTGCAGATACTGGAATGGAAGCCCTGAGCCATGCGCATTCTCTGGACGCTGCCCTATCTGCCCTGGCCCACCACCAGTGGCGGCAAGACCCGGGAGTACCACCTGCTGCGCAACCTGGCGGCGCGCGGGCACCGCATCACCTTGCTGGTGCAATCCAAGACCGCGCTGGACCCAGAATGCCGCCAGGCCATGGAGCCCTGGCTGGAGCGCCTGATCGTTCTGCCCCGGCGCCCGTTGCGCAGCCTGCGGACCTTGCTGGCCGTGGCTTTTGCGCCGGCGCCGATGCTGGCCAGCATCAATGGCTATGCGCCGGAACTGGAGCAGACCTTCGAGGCGCTGCTGCAAGAGCATTGGGACATCATCCAGATTCAACACACCTACGCCTTCCAGCCGTTCGAGCGCGCCTTGCAGCGCAGCGGCAAAGCGTTCGTGCTGACCGAACACAATGTCGAGTCGGCCCTGGGAGCGGCCAGCTACGACAAGCTGCCGCGCTGGGCCGCACCGTTTGCGCTGTATGACCGCTGGCGTTACCGGCGCTGGGAAACCCGGGTGTTTCGCCAGACAGGCGAACTGATCTCGGTCACCGAAGACGACGCCAAGGCGCTGTCGCGCCTGAGTGGCAAGCCGGTGTCGATCGTGGTCAACAGCGTCGATTGCGGCTATTACGCCAGCGTTCATCCCGAACGCGAAGGCCGTCACCTGCTGTTTATCGGCAACTACGAATACGCCCCCAATGTCGATGCCGTGCACTGGGCGCTGGAGCACATCATGCCCAAGGTATGGGCCGTGCAACCGGACGTACACCTGACCCTGGCAGGCTTTGCCCTGCCGGCCCACTGGCGCGAGCAATGGCCGGACCCGCGCATCGAATGGCTCGGTTATGTCGCGGATTTGCGCGCCCTGCAAAGCCGCTCGACCGTGTTCTTTGCGCCCTTGCGCCAGGGCGGCGGCTCGAAACTGAAAATCCTCGAAGCCATGGCCGCCGGCCTGCCGATTGTGACCACCGCCCAGGGTGTCTCGGGGCTGGCGGTCGAGAACGGCGAACACTATCTGGGCGCCGAAGACGCCGCCGGGCTGGCGCAGTTGATCTGCCAATACATCGACGACCCACTGCGCCTGGCGCGGATCGGCGAAGCCGGCCGTGCCTACGTGCGCTCACGCCATGACTGGTCGGTTGCAGCGGCCCAGCTCGAAGGCATCTACACCCGTATCACGCCCCCTCAACCCGGAGTGCGCCCATGCGTATAGGTCTTGATTATCGCGCGGCCGCCGGTTACCCGATCAGCGGGATCGGCCGGCAGAACTTTGCCTTGGAAGCGGCCTTTCGGGCCTACCCCGAGTCCAGCCTGCAATTGTTCGGGGTGGCGCCGTACGACCACCCGATCCGTCGGCGCCTCTTTGCCCCGCGCTGGGCCACGCCACTGGATGCCGTGCACCGCCTGCCCGAGCGCCTGAAGTTCGAAGGGCTGTTTTTGCCCGGCGCCCTGCGCGATGCTGGCATCGAGGTGTATTTCTCCAATATCAATATGGGCCTGCCCCTGGGCAAGAAGCCGGCGGGCCTGAAATACGTGCTGCAACTGCACGACCTGTTTCAGTTGACCGAAAACAACAGCCACGGCTCCCGGCTCAAGGCGCGGGTGTACCGGTTCACCGACCGGCAGTCGATTGCCCATTCATTGCGCGTCGCCGACCAGGTCTGGGTGCCGTCGCAGTTCACCGCCGACGAAGCCGTGCGCCTGTTTCCCTGGGTACAAGGCAAGCTGCGGGTGTTGCCGCATGTGGTCGAGGGCTTCAAAGGCGAGCCGGCCGATATCAGCGCCCTGCGGCTGCCCGAACGCTACTGGCTGTGCGTCGGCACCCGTGAGCCGCGCAAGAACATCGCCTGGCTGGTCGAAGCCTGGCAAACCGCGCGCCTGCGTTTTACCCAGGTGCCGGACCTGGTGCTGGTCGGCGGCGACGACCCGCTCAGCCCTGCGCAACGCCATCTGCCGGGCCTGCACGTGCTGCGCGGCCTGCAGGATGCCGAGTTGCACGCGGTGTACGCCCAGGCCGAACGGCTCTGGCACCCGTCGCGGGCCGAAGGCTTTGGCCTGCCGGTCATCGAAGCGCTGAGCACCGGCACACCGGTGGCGGTGGCCAGCGGTTCGTCGCTGGATGAAATCACCCCGCCCGACAGCCCGCGCTTTGCCCCCGACGACAGCGCCGCACTGGTGCGCCTGATGGGCGTCCTGTCGACCGCGGCGCCTGAAGACCCTGCGCCGCTCAAGGAATGGGCGGCGCGCTACGGCCTGGATGCGTTCCACCAGCGAATCCATGCTGCCCTGGAGGAGTTGCGCTAATGCCCATCGCCTTGCCCATCGGTGTGATCGTTGCGGTGCTTTTCGGTCTGCTGATCTGGCTGACACCGCTGTCGATGGTGCTGCTGGTGCTGGCCGGGATGGCCTCGATCGTCACCGTGATCCGGCGTCCGCACCTGGGCTTGCTGCTGTTTTGCGTGCTGGGCACCTTTATTCCTTACTCGACCATTCAGATCGGCGTACGCACCACGGTGTCCGAAGCGTTGATCATGCTCACCTGGGGCAGCTATCTGCTGCAGGCGATGTTCTTCGACAAGCCCCGGCTGCCGAACATGCTCCAGGCCGAGCGCCTGTTGTTGGCGCTGATGCTGTACAGCGCCTTTCCGTTCGTGGTCGGTGAAGTCATGGTGATTGCCGAGGGCAATGGGCCGATCAACTGGGTGCGCTGGCTGTTCAACCTGTCGATCCTGTTTCTGGTGCCGCGCCTGCTCCTCGACCGTCAGGTTCTCGAGCAAGCGGTTACTGCGATCATGCTTGGCACGCTGGCCCTGTTGCTGTTGTCGATCCCGGTGTTTGTGGTCGCGCGCAGCGCCACCTCGATGATTCCGATCCTTGGCGTGCTGGGCTACAGCGGCGTCGACACACTCAACAGCAGCCTGCTGTCGCTGGCCGACCGCATGGGCTCGCCATGGATGCACCCCAACGTGGCGGGCGGTGCGCTGGCAATGATTCTGCCGCTGGCGTTCTGTTTTGGCATGACCCGCAGTGGCGGACCGCGCAGCGTGGCCCTGGCCGTGGCCGGGCTGGGCGCCGTTGGCCTGCTGCTGACCGGCTCGCGCGGGGCGCTGCTGAGCCTGATCGCGATCATGCTGTGGATGGCCAGGCGACGCATCCCGCACCTAGGCCGCCTGGTGATCGCCGGCGGCTTTGCCGGCGTGGCCCTACTGCTGTTTTACCCGCCGCTGCAAGACCGGATCATGAGCCTGTTTTCCGACGACGATGCCAGCACCGCGATCCGCTTCCTGGAGTACACGCACTTTCCCGATGCGGTGGCGACCTTCCCGTTCGGCATCGGCTTCAAGGTCGACCCGCCGGTACTCAACTACACCGAGTTCGGCATCTCCAACCTGTGGCTGAACTTCATCTACAAACTGGGCCTGCCCGGCATGCTGCTGTTCATCGCGATCACCGTCAGTTGGTGGCGGCAAGTGCGCCCGGCCAAGGGCCCGATTGTGCTGACCGCCGACAACGCCATTGCCCTGGGCACGACCAGCGGCGTACTGACCGCGTTGTTCAGCGGCCTGTTCGACCATTACTTCAGCTTTACCAGCGTGCTGGTCGCGCTGTTCTGGCTGTTTGTCGGCATCAGCCTGCATGAGTCCAGGCGCCTGCACGAAAAAGTGATTGCCGACTTCAAATCAAACGTTGCCTCATCCCACGTTGCGTCAACCGAACCGGGAGAACGCCCATGAAACACCGCATGATGCACTCGCACAATTTGCGCGAGGCGCTGCCCGAATACGCTGAAAAAATGGGCGTCAGCCTTGAAGAGCTGCAAGCCACCTGGCAATGGATGCTCGACAACGAAGTGGCCTTCGAAACCCGGATCAAGGACACCACCCTGTCGTTCATCTGCTACCTGAACATCGAACCGCGTATCGAGCCGCCCTTGGCGCGGCGTTTCTATCGCTTGCTGGCCAGCGAATTACACGGCGCGCTGATTCCGCTGTACGGCATTAACTGGCCGACCCTGCGCGACCGCATGCTGCGGGTCTGGGAGCAGCTGTACAACATGCTGATCTGCAAGATCCCCAGCCACACGTTGCGGCTGTTATGGCTGCGCCTGGGCGGGGCGAAAATCGGCAAGGGTTCTACCGTGTGGCGCAATACCGAAGTGCTCGGCGTCGACAGCCTGCGCATCGGCGAAGACACCACGGTCGGCTGGCACTGCCAGCTCGACGCACGCGGCGGGCTGGTCATCGGCGACCATGTGACCATCGCCTCGCATGTGCTGATCATAGCCGGCGGCCACGACCTCAAGGAGCCGGAATTCTGGGCGGTCGGCGGGCCGGTGTTCATCCACGACTACGCCTGGATCTGCAGCCGGGCGCTGCTGTCGTTCGGTGCCGACATCGGCGAAGGGGCGGTGGTCGGCGGCGCCAGCGTGGTGTCCAAGCCGATCCCGGCCTATGCCATCGTCAGCGGCCCGAACGCCGAAATCAAAGGCGAACGGGCGCGCAACCTCAAGTACAAGGTGGGCGGCAAAGGCCTGTTCACCTTGTTCCACTAAAGCGCCGCCTGCATGCTCGGCTCAACCCTGTGGCTGACCCTGGCGACCCTCACCGGTCTGGCGGCAGGCTTTGCCCGCGAGTGGCTGCTGGTCGCGGCCTGGGGCGCCGGAGCGCAGAGCGATGCGTTCCTGGTGTCGATGTTTTTGCCCGAAGCCCTGCGCATGTCGCTGGCCGGCGGCCTGCTTAGCGCCGCAGCACTGCCGCTGTTTCAGCAACGCAATGAAGTGCAGCAAGGGCGCTGGCTGGCCAGCCTGACCCCGCACTTGATGCTCGGCGCGCTGTTGTTCGGTTTGCTGTTGAGTGTGGGCGCCAGCCTGTGGGTGCGCCTGATCGGTCCGGGCCTGGACAGCGCAGCCTACGCACAAGCGGCCGACAGCCTGCGCTGGCTGGCCTGGTGCGCGCCGGGCTTTGTCTTGCATGCGTTGCTGTGCGTGCCGTTGCAGGCCAAGGCGCGCTTTGTCCTGGCCGGGCTCGGGTCACTGTTGTTCAACCTGCCGCCAGTGTTGTATCTGGCGATCCAGAGCCATGCCGCCAGCGCCACCGGGCTGGCGGCCGCCTGCTTGCTGGGCAGCCTGCTGATGCCGGCCGTGTTGCTGCCCAGCCTGTATCGACTCGGCTGGCGGCCCTGGCGCCGCGATGCCGAGGCCGGCGCCTTGCGTGAACTGCTGCAACGCATCGGCCCGTTGCTGGGCAGCAACCTGGCCAGTCAGGGCCTGGCGCTGCTGGAACGCATGGTCGCCTCGCTGCTGGGCGAAGGCGCGGTGACCTGGATCAACCTGGCGCGCAAGCTGATCAACCTGCCGCTGATTGCACTGATGAGCCTCAACCAGGTGCTGCTCGGCCTGATGAGCGGCAGCGCCGGCCAGCAACGCCTCGACCTGCTGCGCCGGGGCCTGGCCAGCGCCACGCTGCTGACCCTGCCGGCGGTGGCCGGGCTGATCGGCGCGGCCGGCGCGCTGGTGGTGCTGTTGTTACCGCAACAAACCCATGACAGCCCTTTACCGACGCTGCTGGCCTGGTTCGCCACGCCCTTGCTGTTCAACGCCTGGAACGCCCTGCTGGCGCGTTATGCCTACGCCGACGGCGACACGCGCCTGCCGCTGAACTGCGAACTGCTCGGCAGCCTGTGCAATGCCGTGTTGCTGGCGTTGTTGCCGTGGCTGCTGGGCATCGACGGCATCGCCCTCGCCGCGCTGGGTGGCGCATTAGTGACGGGCGCGCTGTTGCTGCGCCGCCAGGCATTGATGCACGTGGCGCCGTGGCGCAGCCATGGCCTGCTGGCCGTGATCGCCATGCTGCTGGCGGCGCTGCTGTTGCACCCGCTGCAATCGGTGCCGCTGCAACTGGCGCTGAGCACCGCGTACGGCGCAGCGCTGCTGGTCGGGCTTGGCCTGTGGCTCAAGCCCTGGCGGGGCGCATCATCCTCTTAGAGTCAGAGGCCCTGCAATGCCCGGCTTTGATACCCCGAACAGATGCTCTTGAGCGTCTGGCGCAACCAGCGGTGCGCCGGGTCCTTGTCGAAGCGCGGGTGCCAGGCCTGAATCACCGTGACCTCTTCCAGCTCCAGCGGCACCTCGAAGGCGCGCAGGCGCAGGCCCAGGCTCTGCATGCCCCAGATCACCGGTTCCGGCAGCGGTAACAGCAGGTCGGAGTCGGACACACCAAAGATTGCCGAGTGAAAGTGCGGCGTGATCAGCGCCACCCGGCGCTGCAACCCCAATGCTGCCAGCGCCGGATCGATCGGCCCGTGGGCGCGGCCACGGCGCGAGACGCTGATGTGGTCGAACGCGGCAAAGCGCTCCGGCGTGATCGGTGCGTCGAAGATCGGATGGTCTTCCCGCGCCAGGCAACAGAAGCGCGTGCTGAACAGGCTCTGCACCTTGGTCTCCGGGCCGAAATTGCGCCTTGAGGCAATGTACAGGTCGATCCGCCCTTCACGCAGGGCATCGTCGTCGCCCACGCCTTCAGGCACAAAGCGCAAGGTGCAACCCGGCGCACCGGCGCGCATCGCCTCCATCAGCCGGGCGCCGAAGGTGCCGAAAAACACATCGTTGGAGCGCACATTGAAGCAGCGCTCCAGCGTGCTCATGTCGACCTCGTCGCGGGTCTGGAACAGTTGCGCGGCCTGCTCGACCAGCTCACGCACCTGCGCCTGCACCGCCAGCGCCCGCGGTGTCGGCACCAGGCCACGACCGGCGCGGACCAACACCGGATCGCCCAGCGCTTCGCGGATACGGGTCAGGGTCCGGCTCATCGCCGCCGGGCTCAAGTGCATGCGCCGGGCTGCACCCACCACGCTGCCCTCGTCGAGCAAAGCGTCCAGGGCAATCAAAAGATTCAGATCGGGGAGTTGCATGCCGTCATCCGTTGTCAGAGGAACACGATGATAGCGCGAAGCCAGAGCGGTCGCCGCAGCCGGTAAAATCGCGCATCATGTGCCCTCTGTTGTAAGGGAGTTCCCGATGCGCCTGATATCTACCCTTGTGCCGCTTGCGGCGTTGTCATTGAGTCTGTCGTTCAGCGCCATGGCCGTAGCGGGTGAAACTCTCACCAGTGAAGCAGTCCGTCTGCAGGAGTCGATCAACAGCTACCGCAGCCAGGTGCAACCCTGTGCAGGGCAAGCCTCGGCCGAATTGCCGCCGCTGGCCAGCGACCCGCGCCTGATCATGCCCGTCAGCAATACCACAGACCTGCGCCAGGCCATGACCCAGGCGTCCTACCCGATGGTCACCGTGCAGGCCATCACGCTGTCCGGCCCGCGCGATGCCGCGACCGCCATGCAGGCGATTCAGGAAAGCTTTTGCCAGGTGGTGCTCGACCCGCAATTCGTCGACATCGGTATCAGCCGCGAAGGCCGCGACTGGCGCATCGTGCTGGCGCGTCCGCTGCTGACCTCGCGCCTTGGCACCTCGCAGAACGAAGGCCAGGCGCTGCTGAGTTTTCTCAACACCGCACGCAGCCAGCCGCGCCAGTGCGGCGAGCAGTCGTTCAACGCCGCCGCGCCGCTGAGCTGGAACGCCAGCCTGGCCGCCGCCGCCGAAGGCCACAGCCGCTCGATGGCCAACAATAACTTTTTCGATCACAAGGGCCGCAACGGCGACACGCCGGGCGATCGTGCGGAACTGGCCGGTTATTTTGCCCAGCAGATCGGCGAGAACATCGCCGCAGGCCAGGACAATGCACGCAAGGTGGTCGACGGCTGGCTGGCCAGCCCCGGCCATTGCGCGATCCTGATGAACCCCGACTACAGCGAAGTGGGCGCCGCTTATGCCGCCGACCCGAAAAGCAATGCCGGCATCTACTGGACCGCCCTGTTTGGCGCGCCGGCCCAGGCGGGCGCTGAATGACACCGCGAATGAATCTTGCGTGCTGCGCGTGGCCTAATGTCAGGTGATTGCCCTGATGGAGAACGACCATGACCCAGCAACCCGATTCGGACAATGAACCGGCAGAACGCGAAGACCTCGACCACAAACCTGAAAACGCAGGCAACGTGGGCGAGAAGCACAAGCGCCTGAACGAGAAAGGCGAGCAGCCACGACCTCCGGCACAATCCGAAGGCGAGCAGGACAAGGCACCGTTATGACAAAGGCAGCTTTTTAACCGTTACAACAACCCGCGTGCCGCACACACCTTGACCACCTGCTCACGCAACCAGCCGTTCGCCTCCAGGCGTTCGGCCTGTTCGCTCCAGATCATGTCCAGGGTGAACCCCGGCAATTCCGGCGGCAGCTCGCAAAAGCCCAGCCACGGCTCGTTGCCCAGCAGCGCTTCGATGCGTCTGGGCAGCGCCAGCAGGCAGTCGCTGCCTTCAAGCAACTGCAAGGCGGCGCGGTAGCTGTTGCTGCGCACGGCGATGTCGCGTGTCAGGCCCTGCGTGCGCAGCCAGCCGTCGATCATGTTGTTGTCCGAGGTCCACGGCGTCGGAAAGATATGCCGCCTGGCGGCATAGGTTTCCAGGTCCAGCCGGGCATCGAGCGGCAGGCTCTGGCGGTCCATCACACAGACCAGATCGTCTTCGAGCAGCACCTGGCTGCACAGCCCCGCCAGCACGCGATGAAAGCCCGGACCAAAACACAGCGCCAAGTCGTAGCGGCCGTCCTGCAAGGCGTCGGTCGGCAGGTCGCGGTCGAGCTTGTGTACATTGACGCTGACCGCCAGCCCGGCTTCGCTGAAGCCGCGCATCAGGTGCGGCAGCACCAGCAACTCGAAGTATTCGGGCGCACAGACATTGAAGGTGGTGGCCTGCTGCCTGGGATCGAAGGTCATCAGGCCGTCGTGGCAGAGGTTGACCTGATGCAGGATCTGCTGCACATAGCTGAGCATGGCCTGCGCCTTGCGGGTCGGGTGCATGCCGTTGCGCGTGCTGATGAACAGGTCGTCATCGAACTGGGCGCGCAGTTTTTTCAGGCAATAGCTGACGGTCGACTGGCTGACGTGCAGCGCCTCGGACACCAGGGTCAGGTTGCGCTGTTCATAGACCGACACGAACACCATCAGGTCTTGCATGTCCAGTTTGCGAAGGGCATTGCTGTTGAGCATGGAGTGGTCTCGCCGGCTCTGATCGGATCCGTCGATAGCACGATAACATCAAACTGTTTCAGGCTGCAGATGACGGGCATAAGAGGCCGGATCAAAACGCACCACGATCAGCAACAGAATCACCACCAGCGCCAGCAACGACCACCACGCCGCGCTGAAGCTGCCCAGTTGATCGCGCAGCACGCCAGCGATCAATGGCGACAGGCTGGCGATCAGGTAACCGATGCCCTGCACGAATGCGGTCAGGGCGCCGGCGCGTTGCGGGTCGTCGACATGGTCCATCGAGACGATCAGGCTCATCGGGAACAGCCCGCCAATACCCAGCCCCAGCAGGCTCGCCCACAGCAGGCTGGCCTGTTGCGGCAGCAGGATCAAGCCGGCAAAACCACAGAGCATCAGGCCCAGCAACACCACCAGCACCCCGCGTTTATCGCGGCTGCGGTTGGCCAGTGCCGGCGTGATCAGCCCCGACACCACCTCCATCAGGGTCAGGTAGCCCAGCAGCAGGCCGGCGTGCTGCTCGCTCCAGCCCTGCTCGACGTAATACGGCGCCAGCCAGGCCAGCACACAGGTGTAGGCCGCGGTGCCCAGGCCAAAGAAGATGCCCAGCGTCCAGGCGCGCGGCCGGCGTGCAAACGATGTCTGCCGTGATGCGATCGGCTGGCTGTCGCCTTGTAGCCGCTGGCGTTGCAAGGTCCACAACAGCAGGCCGGGCAGCGCCAGCACGGCCCAGATCGCCAGGCCCGCGCGCCAGCTGCCGGTCAGGTTCAGCACCGAGGGCGCCAGCGAAGCCGACAATGCCGCGCCGCCCATGATTGCGGTGACGTACAGGCCCATGCACAGCGAGACATTCGTTTTGAAGCGGGTCTTGATCAGGGTCGGCATCAACGCCTGGACCATGGCGATGCCCAAACCTGCAAGCACTGCGGTGACGATCAGCCAGAGGATGGAGTCGACAAACAGCCGCGCCACGGTGGCCAGGCCGATCACCCACAGCGACAGGCTGATGCTGCGGTACAGGCCCAGCACAGCGGCCAGGCGCAAGCCAAAGAACATCGCCAGCCCCATGGCCATGACCGGTAGCAGGGTCAACAGCGACGCCAGGCCAAAACCCAGCGGTAATTCCAGGCGGATCGCCGACAACAGCGGCCCCACCGCCGCCATCGAGGGTCGCAGGTTGAGGGCGACGCCGATTACGCAGGCCAATAGCGCAAGGCTCTGCAGGCGGGTCATGGGCGATGAAGCGGTCGAGGCGTCTGGCACGGCGGTTTCCTTGTCTGGATCAGGAAACCATTAGGCCGAGACCCAGCGCCCACCGGCAAATCAGAAAACAGCGCGCACTATCGAAAAATTAATGTCAGGCGTTCTGCCGGCGGCCCTGGCAATTGCCGCTGCACCACAGCTTGCGAAGCTTTTTGACAGGCTGCGCCTTGGGCTCCGGTGCCTCGTCGACCTCCAGCCACCAACTGTCGCCACGGCTGGGGTACTGCACGTAAAACGCCTGGCCCATGCGCGGCGTGGTGATGTTGACGTTGTTTTCCCAGGCCAGGGCCAGGATGCGGTCGAACGGTTCGTGCCACTCGTGCATCGCCAGGTCGAAGGTGCCGTTGTGGATCGGCAGCAGCCAGCGCCCGCGCAGGTCCTTGTGCGCTTGCAGGGTTTCTTCGGGCTGCATGTGCACCATCGGCCATTGCACGTTGTAGGCGCCGGTTTCCATCAGGGTCAGGTCGAACGGGCCGTACTGCTCGCCGATCCGCTTGAAGCCGTCGAAATAGCCGCTGTCGCCACTGAAGAAGATCCGTTGCGAGCCATCGATGATCGTCCAGGAGCACCACAGGCTGCGGTTGCCGTCCCACAGGCTGCGCCCGGAAAAGTGCTGCGAAGGCGTGGCGACAAACTCGATGCCGACGAGGTGCGTGGCTTGCCACCAGTCCAGCTGGCGCACCTTGTGCGCCGGCACGCCCCACTCCACCAGCGTGTCGCCAACGCCCAGCGGCGCCAGGAAATACTCGGTCCTGGCTTGCAGGGCCTGGATGGTCATGTGGTCCATGTGGTCGTAATGGTTGTGCGACAGGATGATTGCCTCCAGCGGCGGCAAGTCCTGAAGACTGATCGGCGGATTGTGGAAGCGTTCGGGGCCTGCCCATTGCACAGGCGATGCACGTTCGGCGAACACCGGGTCGGTCAGCCAGAATTTATTGCGCAGCTTGAGCAGCACGGTGGAATGGCCCAGGCGCCAGACGCTGTTGTCCGGTGCGGCCAGCAATTGCTGGCGCGACAACGGCTGCACCGGGATGCGCCCGGCAGGCCGGGTGCCGGCCGGCTTGTTGAACAACTGGTCCCAGAACACGCCCAGGGTACGCACCAGGCTCAGCGGCTTCATCGGCGCAGGATTACGGTAACGGCCCTGCTCGCGGGACAAGACGGGCAAGGTCGGGACGTCCGGGGTTCGGTGGGTCTTGGCCATGGTGTGCTGCTCCTGGGTGCTGAAGGTGTACCAAACACGTGCGCTACATGTAACTACACTACACGGTGTAGTTTTAAGCTTGCAGGAATGACGCAGACAAGTAAACTGCCGAGTGTAATTTTCTCTAAACGCACGTTTGAAGCGAACACCGGACCTTATGACCACCCCCCTACGCCTGACCGACCAGAAACGCGAAGCCATTGTCATGGCGGCGATTGCCGAGTTTCGCGACCGGGGGTTCGAAGTCACCAGCATGGACCGCATCGCGGCACGGGCGCAGGTGTCCAAGCGCACCGTCTACAACCATTTCCCCAGCAAGGAAGAGCTGTTCGCCGAGATGCTCCAGCGCCTGTGGATCAGCGCCGCGCCCGCCGCCGATGCCGCCTACAGCACCGACCGTGGCCTGCGCGAGCAGTTGCGCGATCTGCTGCAAACCAAGATGGACACGCTGGGCGACGCCAATTTCCTGGATCTGGCACGTGTGGTGCTCGGTGCCACCATTCATTCGCCGGAACGTGCCCAGGACTGGATGAACCGTATCAATGAGCGCGAAGAAACCTTCACGGTCTGGATTCGCGCGGCGCAGCGCGACGGCCGCCTGAAGGCGGTCGATGCCGATTTCGCCGCCAGCCAGATCCACGCCCTGCTCAAGGCGTTCGCCTTCTGGCCACAACTGACGCTGAATGCCCCGCTGCTCGATGAGCAGAAACGCCACGACGTGGTGGAGTCGGCGCTGGATATGTTTCTGGGCTGGTATGCGGTGCGGACAGCCTGATTCAAGCCACCACGCGACCGCGACACTCACCAAAGCCGATCGACACCTGCCCTTCGCCGCGGCACCGGGCGCGCAGGATCACTTCATCGCCGTCCTGCAAAAACAGGCGCTCTTCACCATGGGCCAGCACCACCGCCTGTTTGCCGCCCTCGGTCATTTCCAGCAGGCTGCCCAGTTGCCCCGCTTGCGGACCGGACAAGGTGCCGGTGCCCAGCAGGTCGCCGGCTTGCAGCTTGCAACCGTTGACGCTGTGGTGGGTGATCATCTGGGCCACGGTCCAGTACATGTGCAAACTGTTGCTCGATGCCAGGCGCTGCGGCGGCAGGCCTTCGCGACGCATGCGTTCGGTGAGCAGCAGCACTTCCAGTTCGATGTCCAGCGCGCCGCCCTGCTGGTCGGCAGGGTCTAACAGATAGCTCAACGGCGGCGGATCACCGGCCGGACGTGCCGGCTGCGGGCGACGAAACGGTGCCAGTGCCTCGATGCTGACCACCCACGGCGACAGGCTGGTGGCAAAGCTCTTTGACAAGAACGGCCCCAGCGGCTGGTATTCCCAGGCCTGGATATCGCGCGCCGACCAGTCGTTGAGCAGGCACAAGCCTGCAATGTGTTCCGGCGCATCACTGATGTTGATCGCCTGGCCCTGCGCATTGCCCGGCCCGATCCAGACGCCGACTTCGAGCTCGTAATCCAGCCGCCGACAAGGGCCGAGCTGCGGCACCTGCTCGCCCGCCGGCAGGATCTGGCCTTGCGGCCGGGCGACCGGCGTGCCGGAAACACACAGCGTCGAGGCGCGGCCGTGGTAGGCGATGGGCACGTATTTGTAGTTGGGCAGCAGTGGGTTGTCGGGGCGAAACAGCTTGCCGACGTTCAGCGCATGATGAATGCCGACATAAAAGTCGGTGTAGTCGCCGACCCGCGCCGGCAGGTGCATACGGCATTCGCTCATCGGCAGCAGCAAGGGCAGCAGTTGCTCGCGTTGGGTGCTGTCGGCGTCGAACAGCGCCAGCAAGGCCGTGCGCAACGCCTGCCGGGCCGGTGCGCCCAAGGCGAAATAATCATTGAGAAACTGGCCGCTGGCCGCCTCGGCCGCATGGCGGGCCAGGCCATGAAACAGGCCTGCCTGTACTGCGGCGGCAAGATCCAGCACCCGATCACCGATGGCCACCCCGCCACGCCGCCGCTTATCGAGGTGGCTGAAGATGCCCAGCGGCAGGTTTTGCAAGGCAAAGTCCGGATGATCGTTGGCCGAAGCCAGCCAGCTACGACGGTGAATGGCTGTAGCCATTACTGAGGCTCCTGATGAAAAGTACGCGCCATGCCGTCCCAGCAGTGATCGTAGTCGCTCTGCAATTGCGCACATTCCAGCGCATGCCGGCTGGGTCGCAGCACCTGGCCGGTCTCGAACATGAAGGCCAGGGTGTTCTCGATTTTATGGGGCACAAGCTCTGCGGCGATGGCGTTCTGCACCGTGAGATTGTCGGGGCCATGGGCGCTCATGCAGTTGTGCAGCGAGGCGCCGCCGGGCATGAAGCCTGCGGCCTTGGCATCGTAGACGCCTTCGATCAGGCCCATGAATTCGTTCATCAGGTTGCGGTGAAACCACGGTGGGCGGAAGGTGTTCTGCGCCACCATCCAGCGCGGCGGAAATATCACAAGGTCGACATTGGCCTGCCCCGGCACCGCACCGGGCGAGGTCAACACGGTGAAGATCGACGGGTCCGGGTGATCGAAGCTGACCGTGCCCAGGGTGTTGAAATGGCGCAGGTCATACCGATACGGCACGTTGTTGCCATGCCAGCCGACCACATCGAACGGCGAGTGGCTCAGGGTCGTGACCCATAACTGGCCGAGAAACTTCTGCACCAGTTCGACCGGTTCCTGGCGGTCTTCGAACCAGGCACACGGGGCGAGAAAATCCCGTGGGTTGGCCAGGCCATTGCTGCCAATCGGGCCCAGGTCCGGCAGGCGCAGCGGGCAACCGTGGTTTTCACAGACATAGCCGCGCGCCGTGGCATCAAGCAACTGCACGCTGAATTTCAGGCCGCGCGGCAGCACCGCAATCTGCTGAGGCTCGACATCGAGCAGGCCCAGTTCGGTGACGATGCGCAAGCGTCCCTGTTGCGCAACGATCAGCCACTCGCCATCGGCATTGAACAGCGCGCGGTCCATCGACCGGTTGGCGGCGTACACATAAATGCTCACGCCTTCAGCACGCTCGGCGCTGGCGGTGCGTGCCAGGGCCGTCAGCCCGTCGAGAAAGTCCGTGGGCTGGTCCGGGATGTCAAAGGCGTTCCAGCGCAGCCGGTTGGGCGTTGGCGCGCCGTCTTCAAGGCCGCGAATCTGCAGCGTCATTCGGGTATAGGCCGGGTGCGCGGCCGACGGCATGATCCGGTACAGCCAGGTGCGCCGCGCTTCGCTGCGCGGCACCGTAAAGGCAGTGCCGGAAAACTGCTCGGCATACAGCCCCAGCGCGTGACGCTGCGGCGAGTTTTGCCCGACCGGCACGGCGCCGGGCAGCGCTTCACTGGTGAAGTGATTGCCGAACCCGGCCTGGTAATGCAAGGGTTGCGAGGCCGCCATGGGAGGTCTCCTGATTTTATTTTTATTAGGGGAACAGCCGCTATCAATCGCTTGCCAGCACGCCACGCCGTACCTGATCGCGCTCGATGGACTCGAACAGCGCCTTGAAATTGCCCTCGCCAAAACCTTCATCGCCCTTGCGCTGAATGAATTCGAAGAACACCGGGCCCAGCAAGGTTCCGGAGAAAATCTGCAACAGCAAACGCCGCTGGCCGCCCTCGCTGGTGCCGTCGAGCAAAATGCCGCGCGCCTTGAGTTCATCCGCCGGTTCACCGTGATTCGGCAGGCGCTCTTCGAGCATCTCGTAATAGGTTTCCGGCGGCGGGGTCATGAAGGGCATGCCCAGCGCTTTCAGGGCATCCCAGGTCTTGAGCAGGTCGTCGGTGCAGAACGCCACATGCTGGATGCCCTCACCGTTGAACTGCATCAGGAACTCTTCGATCTGGCCGGCACCGCGCGACGACTCTTCATTCAAGGGAATGCGGATCAGCCCGTCGGGGGCGCTCATGGCTTTGGAGGTCAGGCCGGTGTATTCGCCCTTGATGTCGAAGTAGCGCAGCTCGCGGAAGTTGAACAGCTTTTCATAGAACCCGGCCCAATAGGCCATGCGCCCGCGATACACGTTGTGGGTCAGGTGGTCGATGAACTTGAGGCCTGCGCCTACAGGATGGCGGTCGACACCTTCGATGAAATTGAAGTCGATGTCGTAGATCGAGGTGCCTTCGCCAAAGCGGTCGATCAGGTACAACGGTGCGCCGCCGATGCCCTTGATCGCCGGCAACCGCAGCTCCATGGGACCTACGGCGATTTCCAGCGGTTGCGCGCCCAGCGCCAGCGCGCGCTCGTAGGCCTTGTGCGAATCCTTGACGCGAAACGCCATGCCGCACACCGACGGGCCATGCTCGGCGGCAAAATACGACGCCAGGCTGTGCGGCTCGCTGTTGAGGATCAGGTTGATATCGCCCTGCCGGTACAGGCTCACCGCCTTGGAGCGATGAATCGCTACCTGGGTGAAACCCAGCATGCGCAGTACAGGTTCGAGCGTGCCGGGGGTCGGCGCGGCCAGTTCAATGAACTCAAAGCCCATCAGGCCCATCGGGTTGTCGTAGAGATCAGCCATGGTCTGGCTCCTTGCAGGAAAGTGAACACGTGGATAAAGCGCGTGGTTCAGCTTTTGCGAGGAGGCGCGCACGAGATACCCCGCACGCTACGGGCGAGAAAATCTCCAAACAGCAACTGCAAGGCGAGTACTTTCATGCCCTGAGCCTAGCCTGACTTGTGCGGTCTGCATAGCGTGCGTATATGCTGGCACCCCATCGAACAATCAATAAAAGGACGCTGCATGAAAATCAAAGCCGTACTGACCCAGACCGAAATCAGCCTGATCCTCGCCGCTGCCCGCCAGGAAGCCCTGACTAACCAGTGGGCCGTGTCGATTGCCATTGTCGATGACGGCGGGCATTTGCTGGCCTTTGAACGCCTGGACGGCGCCAACCCGATCAGCAGCTACATCAGTGTCGAAAAGGCCCGTACCGCAGCCTTGGGCCGCCGTGAATCCAAAGGCTATGAAGAGATCGTCAACGGTGGCCGCACCGCCTTTCTGACCGCCCCGCTGCTGACCTCGCTGGAAGGCGGCGTGCCGATCATCGTCGACAGTCAGGTAATCGGTGCGGTGGGCGTGTCCGGGGTCAAGTCCGAGCATGATGCCCAGGTGGCCAAGGTCGGGATCAAAGCGCTGAACGCCGACTGATCGCGCTCTGGCGTCTGTGAGGCAGGCATGGACAAGTTGCTGGCACTCAAGCTGTTCGTCGAATCGGTCGATGCACAGGGATTTTCTGCCGCCGCCAGAAAGCTGGGGCTGGCAACGTCGTCGGTCAGCCGCGCCATCGATGCGCTGGAAAACGAGCTGGGCGCGACCCTGCTCAACCGCTCGACCCGGCAGATTTCAGTGACCGACGCCGGCGCGCGTTATTACCACAAGGCCCGGCGTCTGCTCGACGACATGGCTGAAGCCGATGCCGAAGTCGCCGACCGGGGCCTGGAGCCGGTCGGCAGCTTGCGAGTATGCGTGCCGGTGGAATTCGGCCGCCGGCTGATCGCCCCGCATCTGGGGCAACTGCTCAAGCGTTATCCAGGCCTGGCGCTGGACATCACCCTCAGCGATCGCTTCGACGATTTGCTCGATGGCCGCTTCGACGTTGCCATTCGCCTGGGCGAGGCGGCGCCCGATGCCGAGGTGGTGTGCCGGCACCTGGCCGATTTTCAGCGCTGGACCGTGGCCAGCCCTGCTTACCTGGCCGCCCATGGCCAGCCGCACCATCCCGAACAGCTGTTGGCGCATGCCTGCCTGCGCTTCAGCTATGGCACGACACGTCAGGTGTGGCGCTTCAGTCGCGACAATGAACAGATCGAAGTACCGATTCAGGGTCGCTTGCGCAGCGACAACGCCGATGTGTTGCGCCAGGCGGCCATCGATGATGCAGGCGTCGCCCTGCTGGCCGACTGGCTGGTAGCCGATGACGTCAGCGCCGGCCGGTTGATTCGCATGCTTGGCGAGTGGGATGGCGCGCCGAACCAGGCCAGTACCGGCATTAACGCGCTGTACCTGCCCAATCATCGAGGTTCGCGACGTGTAGCAGCGTTTATCGGCTTTTTACAGGAGGTGCTGGCGAGATAAGCCACCTTTGCGCCTGGCGCAACACCCTCTTGCGTCCCAGGCGGATTCTCTCCTTCAAGCGCAAAACTTAACCTTCATGGCATCTGTTTTCCCACCCCGCTGGAGAAATTGCCATGCACCCCACTGTAGCTGTCATCACCTCGCCCCCACGTACCCTGTCACGCCTGCTGGTGATGCTCTTCGCCTTCTGCTGTGGCGCCATCGTCGCCAACATTTATTACGCCCAGCCGGTGGTCGGGCTGATCGCCGCCGACCTCAAGCTGAGCACGGGCAGTGCCAGCCTGATCGTTTCGCTGACGCAGATCGGCTACGCACTGGGCTTGCTGTTTCTGGTGCCACTGGCGGACCTGGTGGAAAACCGCCGGCTGATGATCTGCACCTCACTGGCTGCCGCTGCCAGCCTGTTGCTGGCCGGGCTTACCACGCACGGCGGGGTATTTCTTGCCGTGTCGTTATTGATCGGCTTCAGTTCGGTGGCCGTGCAGATGCTGGTGCCGCTGGCCGCTCACATGGCGCCCGAAAAGAGCCGTGGCCAAGTGGTGGGATCGATCATGGGCGGCCTGTTGCTGGGCATTCTGCTGGCCCGACCGCTGTCGAGCCTGGTGGCCGATCACTTCGGCTGGCGAGTCATGTTCATGAGTGCAGCCCTGGTGATGCTGGGCATCATCGCGCTGTTGTCGCTGTTGATCCCGCGCCGCCTGCCTGAACATCGCGCCAGCTATGGGCAATTGATGGGCTCGTTGCTGACCCTGCTGCGCCGTCATCCGGTCTTGCGCCAGCGTTCGCTGTATCAGGCGCTGATGTTCGCCGCCTTCAGCCTGTTCTGGACCGCCGTGCCGCTTGAGCTGATGCATGCACACGGTTTGTCGCAAAGCCAGATTGCGTTGTTTGCCCTGGTCGGTGCCATTGGCGCCATCGCGGCCCCCATCGCCGGCCGCCTGGCCGATGCCGGCCACACGCGCCGTGCCTCATTGATCGCCATGAGCCTGGCGCCGCTGGCCCTGCTGATTGGCGTGAGCCAGCCCGGCGCAAGCCTCTGGGGTCTGGCGCTGACCGGTATCCTGCTGGACTTTGCGGTGCAGATGAACATGGTGCTGGGCCAGCGCGAGGTGTATGCCCTGGACCCGGCCAGCCGTGGCCGGCTCAACGCGCTGTACATGACCAGCATCTTTCTCGGCGGCGCGCTGGGCTCGGCACTGGCCAGTGTGCTGTATCAGCAGTTCGCCTGGAGCGGCATCGCCCTGGCCGGCACCGTGCTGCCCGCCCTCGCCCTGCTGTTGTTTGTCAGCAAACGCTGAGCACTCAAGAGCTTTCGCGCACCACCAGCTCGAACCCCAGGTCAATCTGGGGTTCATGCGTTTGTTCGTCGAGCAACGCCAGCAGCATCTGCGCCGCACGCAAACCCACTTCTTCACGCGGGGTGCGAATCGAGGTCAGGCGCGGGACCATGTGCGCCGAACCCGGCAAGTCGTTGAAGCCCACCAGCGCCACCTGCCCGGGAATCTCGATACCCCGGCGCAAGGCTTCAAGGGCCGCGCCCTGGGCCAGGTCGTCGTTGCAGAAAAACACCGCATCGACGTCCGGGTGTTCTTCGATCAGGCGGGCGAACAGCTCGCAACCCAGGCCAATGGACGACGGCAAGGGCGACATTACATGCAACTGCGGATCGTCCAGCCCGGCCTCGACCAGCACCTGACGAAACCCCGCACCGCGCTGCAACACCCGCGGGTCGAGCTGGGCAGCCATATACGCCAGGCGCTTGCGGCCACGACCGAGCAAATGCCGCGCCGCTTCGGCACCGGCCTGGTGCTGGGAAAAGCCGACGCAGTTGGCCTGCTCGGTGATGTCCAGCTCCATCATGTGTACGCACGGCACTTCACTGGCGGCCAGCAGGCGGCGCACGGCCGGGGTGTGATCGAGACCGGTCAGCAGAAGGCCGCGCGGCCGGGTGATCAGGTGATTGCGCAGCAGCTTCTCTTCTTCTGCGGGGTTGTAGTGGTAATTGCCGATCACCACTTCCAGGCCACGCGGGCGCAGGACGTTCTGGATGGCTTCCAGGGTTTCGATGAATAACTGGTTGGACAGCGACGGCACCAGCACCACCACACTCGGGCTGCTGGACGACGCCAGCGCACGGGCCGCCGGGTTGGCCACGTAGCCCAGGCGTTTCGCGGCAGCCTGAACCTTTTCGGTGAGTTCAGGGGCGACGGTGCTGACGCCACGCAAGGCCCGTGAGGCGGTAATCGGAGAAACGCCGGCCAGTTGCGCGACCTCGTTGAGGGTCGGGCGGCCGGTGGAGCGGGAACCAATACGTGCCATGCGTTGCCAACTGAAAGAGGGGTTGCAAAGATGCCGTTATCGGCTCTAAGGTAGCGCTATCTCATCGCCCGAGGCAATGAATTGCGCCTGCCATCCGCTGTCTTGCGACAGCCTGGAGTTTGCGCGATGGTGATCTTACCTACAAAAACAACGACAAGCGCTGGAACAGTTCAGCTGGTCTTTTGCTCAATCAATAAAAGACAGCGCTGTCTTCAGTAAGGATGGCAAACGTGACAACAGATAAAACTGCTATTTCTGCCTTGGTGATCATGGGTGTTTCCGGTTGCGGCAAAAGTGAAGTTGGCCAATGCATTGCCGACTATGCCGAAGGACGCCTGATCGAAGGCGACAGCTTTCACCCGCCTGCCAATATCAAAAAGATGAGCGCCGGCATTGCCCTCAATGATGACGACCGCGCCGGCTGGTTGACTCAATTGGGTGAGCAACTGGCCAGTGCCGTGGCCAATGGCGAACGCCCGGTGCTGACCTGCTCGGCGCTCAAACGCCGCTACCGCGAACGCCTGCGCGAGATGGTGCCGCAACTGGGTTTTGTCTTTCTGCAGTTGTCTCCGGAAATGGCCCGCCAGCGCTGCGCGCAACGCCCCAATCACTTCATGCCCGCCAGTCTGGTGGACAGTCAGTTCGCCGCCCTTGAGCCACCCTTCGACGAGCCGCGCACGCTGGTGGTTGATGCGACGCAAAGCATCGTCGAACTGGGCCGCCAGGCAGCTGACTGGTGGCAGGCTTCACGCCAGGCCTGAACGCCTGCCCCGGTTTGCACGACAATTACCTGCACGACAAAGACAGCGCTATCTGCGATGAACAATCACTCACTTAATGGCTCCATAAAATAATGACAACTGGAGAACACTCATGTTCGGTATGACCCACGAGACCTACTTGCTGGCCGACGCCCTGGTTACGATCGTCGGCCTGGTGATCTTGATCACCAAATTCAAGGTCCACCCCTTTATCGCCCTGACCATTGCCGCAGGTTTTCTCGGCCTGACCAGCGGCATGCCGGTGGAAAAAGTGATGAAGGCCTTCCAGGACGGCTTCGGCGGCGTACTGGGCTTTGTCGGCATCATCCTTGGCCTGGGCACCATGCTCGGCAAGCTGATGGCTGACTCCGGCGGCGCGGACCAGATCGCCCAGACTTTGATTCGTACCTTCGGCAAGCAGAAGGTGCACTGGGCGATGATGTTTTCCGCCTTTCTGGTGGGCATTCCGCTGTTCTTCGAAATCGGCTTTGTGCTGTTGATTCCGCTGGTGTTCATCGTCGCACGGCGCACCGGCGTGTCGATCATCAAGATCGGCATCCCGCTGCTGGCCGGTCTTTCTGCGGTGCACGGCCTGGTGCCGCCGCATCCGGGGCCGCTGCTGGCCATCGGTATCTTCGGCGCTGACATCGGCAAGACCATTTTCTACGGCCTGCTGGTCGCCCTGCCTACGGCCATCATTGCCGGCCCGATCTATGGCAAGTGGATCTCCAAGTACATTCCGGGCAGCCCGTCAGAAGAACTGATGGCGCAGATTGCCAAGGAATCGAACACCCAGAACCTGCCCGGCTTCGGTATCACCCTGGTGACCATCCTGCTGCCGGTGTTCCTGATGCTGCTTAAAACCTTTGCCGATGTGGTGCTGGCAGAAAACAACGTGTTCCGCATCTGGATGGACTTCATCGGCCACCCGATCAGCGCCCTGCTCGCTGCCCTGCTGCTGGCGTTCTACACCTTTGGCGCGGCTCGCGGTTTTGATCGCTCGCAGATCATGAAGATGCTCGACCAGAGCCTGACGCCGGTGGCGGCCATTGTGCTGATCGTCGGTGCCGGCGGCGGCTTCAAGCAAATGCTGGTGGCCAGTGGTGTGGGTGATGTGATTGGCCACATGGCGGTACAGGCGCAACTCAACCCGATCATGCTGGCGTGGCTGGTGGCGGCGGTGATTCGTATTGCGACCGGTTCTGCGACTGTGGCGACCATTACCGGTGCCGGGATTGTCGCGCCGGTGGTTGGCCTGGTGCCTGGAGTCAATCGCGAGTTGCTGGTGCTGGCCACCGGCGCAGGCTCGCTGATTCTTTCTCACGTCAATGATGCGGGCTTCTGGCTGGTCAAGCAGTACTTCAACATGACCGTCAGTGAAACCTTCAAGACCTGGACGGTAATGGAAACCATTCTGTCGGTGGTCGGCATCATCTTTATCATGCTGCTTTCGACTGTGCTCTGACCCTTCCTTCACGGCTGTCGGACTTTTCTTCCGGCAGCCGTGCACTTATTCAACAACAACCCGCGACACACTGACGCACACTGCGGTGTGTCGTGAGCCAGTAGACTGCGCCTCGCTAAAGTGCAAAACACTCTCAATCACCCACGCAATTCCTGTCGCCTACCTGATAAAAACCTCTTTCCAATTGAAATATCAGAAAGCTCAGGCAATTATGCGTGCCAAGGCCTACGCTAAAACTCGGCCAGGGACTACGCAGTCTGATGCAGTGTCCTACATTGCAACTAATGCGCGATGATCATGTCAATCTGGATCCAATCTAGGTTTTTTGCAGATTTTGCCAGTAAATACGGGCATTTACAGGATAAAACGGGCAGAATTGGTTTACTTGCCACTATGTTGATGCAAATCAAGGTGACAAGATAATGAACCGAGGGAATTAAATTCACCGCTGCAACGTCATATTGATGGAAGCATTTGGATGCACTCGGCAACAATCACCACGCAAAGGCAAACGCCAGCCTCTTGAGAGAGGCGCTACAAGAGGCCATCAAGGAAAAGATTATGTTGATACTCACTCGCAAAGTAGGCGAAAGCATAAACATCGGTGACGACATCACCGTGACCATTCTTGGTGTCCAAGGGCTGCAAGTGCGGCTGGGCATCAATGCACCTAAAAACGTTTCAGTGCACCGTGAAGAAATCTACAAGCGTATCCAGGCAGAGCTGGCACCCACCCAGAACTCCCAATAATTCCTGGCGCCTCCCTCGATTCAAGCGATCCACCCGCACAGCGTTGCATGCACGGGTGGATGGCATTACGGCACTTGTTGAGGTGCCGTTTTCATTGATGGGTCAATCGCCCGCTTCAAGACGCGAAGCGATGCGATCCTTGATCAACAAACGGTGTTCCTTGAGTTTTTTCAGGTCATCGTCGCCAATGCCTCCCGCCAGTCCTTTTTCGGCATCTACTACGTTCAGGTCGGCTTGCTGGTACTCATTGAGCAAATGCTGCAGACGCTCATCGCTCTTGCCACGCGCCAGAATGTCTTCCTTGCTCAAGTGCAAGTCCGCGAACAGATCATGTTTGACTGGCATGAATCGGCCTCCATCAGAGAGAAAAGGAAACCTAAGGGTAGCAGCCCGCTGATTTATAGCGCGGATCGCGCCTTAACCTTCCCGGCTGCGCCGCGCCTCGAAAGCGCGCAGATGAATGCAGGCCACCTCCAGCATCGACAAGCCAGCGGGCGTAATGCCCAGCGTCTGACGCCGAACCAGCAGATCGCCCAGCAGATGCTCGCCTTCGGTGGCCGCGCCGCGCTCGATGTCGCGCAGCAGTGAGGCGCTCAGCGCCGACCCCGGCACCGTCAGCATTGCCAGGCAACGCTGCTGTGCCGCGGCACTCATGGGGTAGCCCGCCGCCAGGGCTATGTGCGCGCATTCTTGCAGGGTTGCAGTGATCAACTCTTCGCCGCCGCCCGCCAGTACATCGCCCAAGGGCGCGCGCATCATGCCGGTGACCGCCGCCAGGGTGGCGATGAAGCACCATTTGTCCCACATGTCCTGAATGATGTGCTGGCTGAAACTGGCCTCGAAACCGGCATCGGCCAGCACCTCGGCGACCCGCAGGATCCGCCGGCTGGACGCGCCACTGAGTTCGCCGAAGCGCAGTTGATGATGGGCATTGAGGTGCACAATGATGCCGCCCGCATCCTGGTCGAGCGACACCAGGCATTGCCCGCCCAGCACCGCTTCGCTGCCGAAGCGCTCGATCAGCCGATCCAGATGCGCCATGCCGTTGAGCAGCGGCAAAATCAATGTCTCGGGACCGACGGCCGGGGCGAATGCCTCGATGGCATTTTCCAGATCGTAGGCCTTGCAACTGAGCAGAACCAGGTCGTACCGCGCCACCAGTTGGTGGGCCAGTACACAGGGTGGCGACGGATACTGGATATTGCCCTGCGGGCTGCGTACCCGCAGGCCATCGCGCTCCAGGGCCTGGGCTCTGGAAGTGCGCACCAGAAACGTGACATTGCGACCGGCTTCCAGCAACCGCCCGCCGAAATATCCCCCCACGGCACCCGCACCGACAATCAGAATGCGCATAGATGTTGCTCTCCTTGGCGTCTGTGCAGCGTAGTGGATCGGGCGCAGCCACTCAATCGATGAGTGTCAGGTGGTCAACCGCCAGCACACTTGCATAAAAAAATCCCGCCCAGCCTCACGGCAGCACGGGACAAAGGGGACTTCACTCATTGCTCAGACCTTGCCGATCAAATCCGGCAACAGCAGGTGTATATGCTCATCGAGCGTCTGCACCAGCGAATACCGGCCGTGTTCTGCGGCCGGTGCAAGCCGTTGCAGACGCGCCTGCAAGGCTTCGATCACCACGCGACTGGCATCGTGGTGAAATTGCCAGACGCCATAAATCCGGCCTTCGAACGACGCTTCGCTGCCCAGTTGCGGATCGGCCGCCAGGCCTGAGCCGATGCCGAACAGGTACAAGCCGTCCAGCCGCCGCCCGTGCTGGTCCAGCGGGCATCCGCTGGCGTCGGAGTCGAGCCCGCCACGGGCCTGACGCAACTCGATCGGGGTGCCATCGGCGTGACTGAGCACAGGTACTACAGGCTGATAACCGGTGCACTGGATCACCGCGCCACTGTCAGCCAGCGCCCGCGCCGCGCGCTCATGGTCGCCCGGCGGCCCGCCTTCAGTCTGCATGCGCTGCACGCCGACCCCGGTCTTGCCGATGCGGGCCTTGCCCAATACTTCACGACCAATGTTCAACGCCCGATAACGCAAGCCGCCAGAGCGGTTGACCCGCCCGGACACCGGACACACATCGCGCTGCGGCTCGAATGCGTAGCCATCTTCCTGCGCCAGCTCTGCGCTTTCGTAGAACAGCCGGATCGGGCTGCGGTGAATCAGGGTCACCTCGCGCAGGCCGGCAAATTCCAGCGCATCGGCCAGATTCTCCAGCACCGAAAAAGCACTGTGCGAGCCGCCCACCACACTGATGCGCTGGCCACGCGCGATCAGCGGCACCAGTTGCTCGCGCAGTTGCACCCCGTTCATGCGCAATACGCTGTCGGACCCCAGAATCTGCGTCCCGCGTGACAAGCGCAGCCCTTGGCTGGCCAGGTGTTCGATCAGGTGCTGCGGGTTCTGGCGACCGCCCAGATTGAGCACCAGCCCCTGGCAATTGATACGGCGCTCGTAACCTGCGGTTTCGACACGCAGACTCAACTGGCCGGGTTGCCAGATCACTTCGGTGATGGTCGTGCTGTGCCAGATCTTGACACCGTAACGCTGGACGATATGGCGCAGCACCAGTTGCGAGGCTTCGGCCATCAACTCTCCGGCCTCAGCCAGCGGTGGTGCACTGTTGGCCTGGCGGCGAATCCGCCAGTAGGCCGGGGAATACTCCAGCGGCTCGAAAATTTCCGCCAGACGCGGGTCGCGCAAACAATCGATAAAGACATCGCCCACCGAGTTGGCGGTGATGCGGTAGTTGCCAAGACTGCCAATACCCGGCGTCTCACTGGCGTCGACCACGATCAGGCCATGGCGGGCCAGATCTGCCAGGGTTCCGGTCTTGAGGGCGTTGAACAAAAAGCCCATGCCCGCCACCCCGGCGCCACCCACAACGCAGGCACAGGTTACTTGCGTATGATCTTTGAACATGGTGTGTCTTCCTTGGCGTGTTGATAAACGAAGCCCGTCTGGCGTAATCGCAAGGACGTCTTCCATCAGGAAACAACCATTTACATTCCTGTTATTCAGTGTTGCGAATCATGAAGTTGCGCACTTAGTTTGAAAGCACTTGCGCATGCGTCAACATAATTGCGCACTAAACAAACGTTTGCGCGAGCCTGAACAGTTTATTTTGAAGAGGCAGTGAACAGCATTAAAAAGGCGAGTGCCCATAAGAAGTAGCCACGCTACCGCCACACTCGGCGCAGCGAAACTTGAGAGAAGAGAAGGAACGGTCGACAGGCGGCACAATGACACCTGCCTGATCGAATAGTTGCAAAGATCATGAAGACTGTCAAATAACCGACAAGCCCTGTCGAGGCCCAGGCAAGATCAGGCAACCTCATGATTAAACTGCGAAAATCGGGGAAATTAGAAGAATAAAGCGCGTGCCGAATGGCGCCACGTGAACAGCCGGACTGTTTGTTTTTTTATATGCAGTTCACGCAAGGCGATAAAAAACCGGCGTCAACGTAATGACGACGCGGCAGGCCGACACAATTGCCGTGTCGACCACAGTGTTACAACAGCAGTAACAGGCTCACGCGCGGCGCGAATAGAACTGAGGCCGGCTGACACTGTCGAGCTCTTCACGCAGCCCGGCGACCAGATCATTGATGGCGCGACTGCTGTCGAGGCGCATCAGGTCGATACCGGTCACCAGCAGATCCACACGCCCGGTAACGGGTTCGGTGATCTGAATGGTCATGGAACGATCCGGGGCAATGGTGCACGTGCAACTCAAGGGCAGAAACGCCCCTTCGACAATGCTTCTTAATTCAAGCGTAGACAGTCCACAAGCGATCATTTGCTATCTCCTTATTTGCAAGCGCCGCTGTAAAGTCCGTCGAGCGCTTACGCTTATTGGTATTCAAAAACGATATAAGCAAGCGGCGGGCTTGCTCAAGGGCTACCACCGCAAGACAACGGTGATTGTTGTCCTTTATACGCCTCACTTACACGCCCGGCAATAAAGTTACGATGTAAAACAAGGCAACCTGTTACATATTCGATAACAGGTCATAGAGAATCGTTTCATCCAGCAGACACTTTATTTAAAAAGCATTGCAAATGAACTTGTTAAACTTTGAACAATCCGTGTGAATAAAGCCGTTATCGACCAGAACCGACAGCGCGGCTCCGGTCGACAGGCGCATTGAAAAACCGGGCAATCACTCCGGACGCAGCAATCGCAGATGAATCAACGCCACCGGCAGGCCTTGCTTGTCGCGCCGTTCCTCGATGGAAAACGGGCGAAAACCCAGCCTTGAGTAGAACACCAGGCCGGTGACGTTGTTGTTGAAACACGAGGAGGTCACTTCACGCGCTTCGTGCTTGTCGAAGGCAATCTCGGCCATGCAGGCGATCAGGTAACGCCCTACCCCTTTGGCCCGCGCCTGGCTGGCGATAATGACATTGCCCAGGGTGCAGCGATTGCGAAAATCGCAACGCGCGAAGTTGGCGTAGCCGACCACCTCGCCATGCATCTCGATGACCGTAGGGTCCGAACGCTGCTCCAGTGAGGCTTTCAACTGCTCCGGGGTGAACGGATAGACTGCGCGCGGGAACATGTAAAACAGCTCGTCGGCGTTCTGAGGAAGAGCGCATACGGTGGCGATGTCTTTTTCTTCCATGGGACGGTGTAGGAGCATTGAGCAATACCTTTTGAAGAAATTGAAGAACATGCGCTGCATGAAGACGGTGTTAAAGCATGTTACGCAGATAGGCGAAACAATATCCACCCCCCGGCAGGCGGGCCGTCGACCTAGCCAATCTCGCTGCGATCACCCCTCAGTACAGCAGGTGCGCGCCGTTCATGCAGGCTACGGATTGACGGCAGCAAGCAATATCCTGTAACCGATATTTCCTGTCTGGCGCTGCAACGCCACGGCATAAACAGCCTCTATTTCACTTTGATGACCGGATTTCCTGCATGTCGACGCATAAAACCGCACCGCGCAAATGGCGGCGCCTGACCCTGGCGCTGATGGCCGTGATTATCGTAGGCCTGCCCGTGGGCTGTGTCGTGCTGGAGCGCAAGGAGCGCGAGCTGGTATTTCGCATCGAACCGGGCACGGCCAGTTGGTATGCAGGATTGCCAGCCGGCGTCGAAGAGCTGGAACTCAAGACACCGGCATTCGGCAATAAACAGAATATCCATGCCTGGTGGTGGCCTGCGCCCCGCAAAGATGCCCCAGCCGTGTTGTATCTGCATGGCTCGCGCTGGAACCTGACCGGGCAGTTATTTCGTATCGAACAATTACGCGCACTGGGTTTTTCAGTGCTGGCTATCGACTACCGGGGTTTTGGCCAGAGCGCAGGTGAATTGCCGTCGGAAAAAAGTGTTTATGAAGATGCACGTATTGCCTGGGAACGGCTAAAGCTGCTGCAACCGGACCCGAACCGGCGCCTGATCTACGGTCACTCGCTGGGCGGAGCGGTGGCTGTGGACCTGGCAGCCGAACTGGGCCGTGAAGCCGCCGGTAGCGATGCCCCGGTGCAGGCGCGCGGCCTGATCATCGAGTCTACCTTCACCAACCTGGCCGATGTCGCGACCTCTATCGCCAGCAGCTACACCTCGTTGCCGGTGCGCTGGCTGCTGTCGCAGAAATTCGACTCGCAAGACAAGATCGCCGATATCCACATGCCGGTGCTGATCGTCCATGGCACCGACGACCGTTACGTACCGTCGCGTTTCAGCGAGGCGCTGTTCAAGGCCGCTGCAGAACCGAAAAACCTGTTGCTGATTCCTGGCGGCACCCACAACAACAGCATGCGCCTGGGGCGTCAGGCCTACAGCCAGGCCATTCAGGCACTGCTCAAGACGCCCGCGCCACGAACACAGGCCAGCCAGCCTGCGGCCAGAGCCGGTCAGGCGGGCTGATCATCCTCGAAAATCGCCTCGATGGGCCGGGCAAACAGCCGGGCCATCTGAAAGGCCAGCGGCAAGCTTGGGTCGTAGCGGCCGTTTTCGATGGCATTGATGGTCTGGCGCGACACGCCCAGGCGGGTGGCCAGGTCCTCTTGCGACCAGCCGCGTTCGGCGCGCAGCGCCTTGAGGTGGTTGTTCATCGGTAGCGCCGCGAAGCGATGAACAGCCCCAGCATCCACATCACCGCCATCAACGGCCAGACCACGAACAGCGACAGTTTCGGCAAACCGACGTTTTCCAGAAACCCATAACTGAACGTCAACAAGGCGCTGGCCGCGAAGGCAAAGCCCAGCGCCTCGAACTGGATGCGCAGTTGCAGTTCGTCAAGCCGCCGCAATTGGCGGACCACGGCCCAACACACCAGCACACAGGGCACCACCGGGGCAAGGCTGATGGCCACTTGCGCGGCGGGCATCAGGTCGTTGCCATTCAGGGCCACCAGCGATGCAACCAGCACAACCATATAGGCCAGCATGGCGCCGCCGAACTCGCGAAGATAAATATTCATGAAACCCTCATCATGGAAAGCGTGCTTTACATGATGAGCAAATCACATCCTGATGTAAAGTTTGCTTTCCATCAGTGCAGCTCGTTATCAGCGCTAGTCTTCACGCTCGATCATCTCGTGAATGCGGCTGGCAAGCGCCTCCATGGTGAACGGCTTGGTCAGCACCCACATGCCAGGGTCCAGATGGCCGTTGCCAATGATTGCGTTCTCGGCATAACCGGTGATGAACAGCACCTTGAGTTGCGGGCGCAGCCGCCGCGCGGCATCGGCCAGTTGGCGACCGTTCATGCCGCCGGGCAGGCCAACGTCGGTGACCAGCAGGTCGATGCGCGCATCACTTTCCAGAATGCGCAAGGCACTGGCACCTTCCGGGGCTTCAAGGGCCGAGTAGCCCTGGTCGGCAAGCACCTCGCCGACCAGCATGCGAATGGTCGGTTCGTCGTCGACGATCATCACCGTGCTGGTGGCCAGTACCTTGTGCGCCTGGTGCAGACTGCCTGGCTCTTCTGCCATCTGCTCGACCTCGTCGCCATAGTGGCGCGGCAGGTACAGACACATAGTGGTGCCCTGGCCCGGCTCGGAATAAATGCGCACCTGACCGCCGGACTGGCGCACGAAGCCATAGACCATCGACAGCCCAAGCCCGGTGCCCTGCCCCAGCGGCTTGGTGGTGAAGAACGGGTCAAACGCCCGCGACATGATTTCCGGGCTCATGCCGGTGCCGGTGTCGGTCACGCACAGCGAGAGGTATTGACCCGGTGACAGATCGCGAAACCGTGAAGCACGTTCATCAATCCACTTGTTGGCCGTTTCGACGGTGATCCGCCCGCCACCGGGCATCGCATCGCGGGCATTCAGGCACAGGTTAAGCAAGGCGTTTTCGAGTTGCGGCGCGTCGATGAACGTCGACCACAGGCCAACGGCCGTGACCACCTCGACGGTGATGTGCGGCCCTACCGAACGGCGAATCAGTTCTTCCATGCCCACCACCAGCCGATTGATGTCCACCGGCTTGGGGTCCAGCGTCTGGCGCCTGGAAAACGCCAGCAACCGGTGGGTCAACGAGGCAGCACGTCGCGAGGCGTCCAGGGCTGCGGACACATAGCGATCGATTTCGCCGTAGCGCCCCTGGCTCAGGCGCGTGCGCAGCAACTCCAGCGAGCCGTTGATACCAGTCAGCAGGTTGTTGAAGTCATGCGCGATGCCGCCGGTCAACTGGCCCACCGCTTCCATTTTCTGCGACTGGCGCAGCGCCTCTTCGGCCTGCTTGAGGCGCTCCTGCTCACGCAAGCGGTCGCCGATGTCATAGGCGAACAGATATGCCCCGACCAGTTGGCCTTCGGCGTTGCGCAAGGGGCTGTAACGAATTTCGTAATACCGCGCGACATCGCCGAAACTGGCGATTTCGATGAACTCTTCACCCTTCAGCGCCCGTGTCCACAGCGCCTGTATCCTGTCGCGGATCTCGGGCTGGTCGGCAAGCGCTTCAAGCAGGCTGTGCCCCACGCGCGGCTGCACGCCGAACAAACGCTGGAACTCCCAGGCGGCCATGGCATTGATCGCCAGCCAGCGGTAATTCAGGTCGATCACATGAATCCGCGCGTCGGTGCCATTGACCACATCGGCCAGCACATTGCGCTCGGCCACCGCCTCGCGCACCCGGCTTTCCAGCGTGGCGTTCAACTCCTGCAGGGCACGCTCGGCGCGCTTGCGCTCGGTCACGTCCTGAAACAGCACCGCCACCTGATGACTGCCCACCGGTTCGATACGAAAGGCGGTCAGCGCCAGGTAGCGCCCGGTGGCCTCCAGCTCACGCTCGAAACGGATCGGCACGCCGGTGCGCAGTACACCGCCGTACATCTCGACCCAGCCATCGGCCTCGGCGCCAACCATCTCGCGCACTTTCTGGCCGACCACATTGGGAATGCCGGCATGAAAGGCATAGGCAGCGTTGGCTTCGATATGGATGTAATCGCTCAGCGGCCCATGCGGGCCGTCGAAGAATTCGATGATGCAGAAGCCTTCATCCATCGAATCGAACAGAAAACGATAGCGCTCCTGCGAGCGGGCCAGGGCGGCCTCGGCGTGCTGGTTACGTGTCGATAACTGGTCGTGCAGATGAGTATTTTCGGCTTCGAGGGCGCTGACGCGATTGCGCAGGGCTTGAATCTCGTGGTCGGTCACAGCGTTACATCCTGAAATTAAGACGTCGCACTGGCAACTGGCAAGACGACAGCATCACGCTACGAGAAAAACCGCCGGCTGGCAAAGACAATCCTGTGTCGGTACTGAGACAGACCAGGGCCGCGCTCATCCGAAAGTGTAATTAAACGTTCAACAACTTAATAAGAACCATTACCATACGCGCCGAAATTGCCACCGATTCCGTACCGAGGCCATCCGCCATGACTGCTACCACCTCCCGGCAACACGTCGTGGGCGAACTGTACAGCCAGCATCACAGCTGGGTGGTGCAATTGCTGCGGCGCAAACTGGGCGACCGGGAATCGGCGCTGGACCTTGCCCAGGACACCTTCGTGCGTATCTTGCGCAGTGAGAAGCTGCCGCCGATTCGTGAACCGCGCGCCTACCTGAATATCGTCGCCAGCCGCCTGTGCATCGAGCACTACCGGCGCCAGGCGCTGGAGCGCGCCTACATGGATTCGCTGGCCCTGCTGGAGCCCGAGCTGTGGCCGTCCCCGGAAACCCGCCTGCTGGTGCTTGAAGCGCTGGATGAAGTGGGCCGGGTGCTGGACGGCCTGGGCGGCAAGGTCCGGGAAATCTTTTTGCTGTCGCAGCTCGATGGCCTGACCTACCCGCAAATCGCCGAGCAGGTCGGCCTGAGCGTCAACAGCGTGCAAAAAGCCATGCTCAAGGCGCTGCGTCATTGTTACGCCGCAGTCTATGAACAATGAGCCTGTTCCAGCCGCTCGATAACCGCAGGCCGATCGACCCGCAGGTGCTCGAACAGGCCATGCTCTGGGCCGTGACCTTGCAGTCGGGCACCGCCGACCATGCCCAGCACGCCGCGTGCGCCGCGTGGCGCCAGGCCTCGGTCGAGCATGAACTGGCCTGGCAGCGACTGGTCGGCATCGGCCAGGACCTGCGCAGCGGCGCCGCCAACCTGCCGGCGCGGCATACCCGGCAATTGCTCAAGGCCCGCAGCGGCACCTCGCGGCGTACGCTGCTCAAGGGTTTCGCCGGGCTGGGCGTGGCCACCGCCGCTGGCTGGGGCGCACATGAACGGGTGCTGCTGCCGCAACTGTTCAGCGACTACCGCACCGGCACCGGCGAACGGCGCGACCTGCGCCTGGCCAACCTGGACCTGCAACTGGACACGCAAACCCTGCTGGATATTCATACCCGCGAGACCGAACGCCAGGTGATGCTGACCCGCGGCCGGGTGTTGCTGGCGCTCGGCGCCGATCAGGGCCTGGCGATCCGCACCGGCGACGGCTGGGTACGGCCCGCCGCCCACACACGCTTGATCGTCGCGCATGACGTCGGCGCCCTGCGCGACACCCGCGTTCAGGTGCTGGCCGGCAGCGCGATGCTGCAACCGGATCAAAGCCCGCCCCAAGACCTGAGCGCCGGACAACAGTCGCGCTTCGACGCCGGGCACATCGCAGGCATCGAAGAACTGGCGCAGGCGACGACTGCCTGGACGCGGGGCCAGTTGATCGTCGAACGCAGCGCGCTGGGTGACGTTATCGCCGAACTCGACCGCTACCGACGCGGCGTCCTGCGCTGCGATCCTGCGGTGGCCCACCTGTTGGTCTCCGGCGCCTTCTCGCTGGACCGTCCCGACGCCAGCCTCGACCTGCTGACCCGCACCCTGCCGGTGCGGATCAGCAAAGTCTTGGGGTATTGGGCGAGCGTGATGCCGGCATAGGGGTTGGCCACGTCGCGCTCCTGCAATCCGCGCTGCACTCAAGTGCCTTGTTTGCAAATCCGAATAATTTTCTTTCCTGTCCGGCAGTTTTTCCCGCTTCGAGCATCAAGACAGGTGTAGACGCTGAAAAACAGCGCGCCCTTGCCTTCATTCATCATATGGATCGCTCTATGCACACCCGCCCAACCCCGCTTGCCTGCGCCTTGCGCGCCACCCTGCTCGGCCTGTCGATCGCCAGCGCCAGCCCTGTTGTTCTGGCCGCGCCGGCAAACAGCACGGTAGATGATGCCCAGCGCCAGGCCTTTGCCATTCCGGCCGGCAGCCTCGACAAGGCACTCGGCGCGCTCGGCCAGCAGGCCGGTGTGATGATTGCGGCGGACTCCTCCTTGACCCAAGGCCTGAGCAGCGCCGGCCTCAACGGTCGCTACAGCCTGGCCGAGGCTCTGCAACAGTTGCTGGCACCGCTCAACCTGCAAGCACTGGCCGCCGGCAGCGGCTACCGGGTCGTGCCGCGCGTGGTGGTCGGTGACGGCCAGGTCGAGCTGGGCGCGACCACGGTCAACTCCAACCTGCTGGGCACCACCACTGAAAACACCGGCTCCTATACCACCGGCGCCACCACCATCGGCCGCAGCACCCAATCACTGCGCGAAACACCGCAGACCGTCACCGTGGTCACCCGCCAGTTGCTCGACGACAAGAACCTCAACAGCCTGGACAAGGTGCTGGAGAAAACCCCCGGCATCAGCTTTCAGTACCGCAACTTCGGCGGTCACGTGTACACCTCGCGCGGCTTCACGATGGCCGCCGAGAGCTTCCTGTACGACGGCGTGCCGGGCCAGGCCTATCAGGTCACCGGCTGGATGAAACCCGACACCGCCATTTATGACCGCATCGAAGTGCTGCGCGGCGCCACCGGCCTGCTGGTCGGTGCCGGCGAACCCGGCGGCGCGGTGAACCTGGTGCGCAAGCGCCCGACCGCCACGCCGCAGTTTTCGGTCACCACGCGCGCCGGCTCCTGGGATAACTACCGCATGGACCTGGACGGCAGTGGCAGCCTCAACGAATCCGGCAGCGTGCGCGGGCGCATGGTCGCCGCCTATGAAGACGCAGGTTCTTATCAGGACGCACGCAACAGCCGCACGCCGCTGCTGTACGGCATCGTCGAGGCCGACCTCAACGAGTCCACCACGCTGACCGCCAGCCTGCGCCGGCAAACCAACGTCATCAACGGCTACTCGATCTACGGCCTGCCGCGCTACAACAACGGCAACACCCTGGACATCTCGCGCTCGACCAACTTGGCGCCGAAATGGAACCGCCTCGAAAGCGACATGAACGAGGTGTTCACCGAAGTCGCGCACCGCTTCAACGACCGCTGGACCAGCAAGACCTCGCTGACCTACTCAGAAGGCGGCTTCGATCAGAACATCGCCTATGCCCGCGGCGCCATCAACCCGACGACACTGGCCGGCTCGCGCTTTCAAGGCGTGCTGTTCCGTCGCGACGAGGTCAAGAGCACGGGCCTGGACAGCCACATCAACGGCAACTTCGACGCCTTTGGCCTGGAGCATGAAGTGACGCTGGGCGCCACCTGGTCGCGGCAGCAATTCAACACCAAACAGGCGACCGTCGCGGTCAACTCGCCAATCAATATCTTCAACGTCAACCACAGCGCCCTGGCCAAACCGGCGCGCCCGGCGTGGGGCACCGACATCGACGCCACCGAAGAACGCTCCGGCCTCTACGGCAACGTGCGCCTGCGCCTGTCCGAACCGTTGAGCCTGGTGCTCGGCGGCCGCGCCAGCTGGTACACCTACGACTACGACGTCAAGACCGGTGCCGCCCTGAGCTACACCGCCAAGGAAGCCCGCGAACTCACGCCATTCGTGGGCCTGCTGTATGACCTGAACGAGAACTGGACCTGGTACACCAGCTACGCCGACATCTTCACCCCGCAGGGTAACTACCGCGACGTCAGCGGCTCGCCCCTGGATCCGGCGATCGGCACCAACTATGAAACCGGCTTGAAGGGCGAACTGTTCGACAAGCGCCTGAACCTGTCGATGGCGCTGTTCTACATCAAGCAGAACGATGTGGCGGTGGAAGACATCGACAACTCCGGCGCCTGCCTGAGCAACGACTCGTTCGGCACCTGCTACTCCAACGGCACAGTCAAGCGCAGCAAGGGCTTCGATATCGAGGCCAGCGGCGAAGTACTGCCGGGCCTGCAAGTATTCGGCGGCTACACCTACAACATGGTGCGCAGCACTACAGAAGAACAACTGACCTACGAAACGCCGAAACACATGCTGCGCCTGAACGCCAGCTACAACCTGCCGGGTGACTGGAACCGCTTGACGGTGGGTGCCGGCGTGACCACGCAATCGGCGTATGCGGTGCCCAATACGGCAGGGCTGGACTACGGCGTGGCCGGTTATGCGATCTGGGATGCGCGGGCCAGCTGGAAACTGGACGAGCACTGGAAGGTTTCGCTCAACGCCGAGAATTTGTTCGACCGCAAGTACTACACCACCTCGGCGGCGCTGGACCGCTCGAACCTGTTCGGCGAACCACGTAGCTATGTCGTGACATTGCGTGGGGATTTTTGATTCGTTGTGAAAGCGATCGGTTTGTATCGGCTTGGTGGGGTGGCCTGCTGGAGAGGTTCCGGCCCCTTCCGGGCCGGGTTACTTTGGTTTCGGCCAAAGTAACCAAAACCATTGCTCCTGGCTTGGCCCTTCGGGTTCCCTCATTCCGGCGCCACTCCATCGGGCCGCGCCGATGGGCCGTCCCTGGCCCAGCGGCGCTGGCTCGGCATCCATGCCTCGCTCCCCGACTCCGTGTCGCCTCCACTCGGCCTTGCGCCCAAGTCGCGTTCTGCGGTGCCTGTGATATTTGTGTAGAAGATCAAGATCAAGATCAAGATCAAGATCAAGAGCTTTTGATCTGCTTTTCGTGCGCGACAGTGCAGACGACGCCAATCGCGACTTGTGCAGGCCGAGTGGAGGCGTTGCGCAGGGGGGAAAAGGGCCATGAATGCCCCGTTAGCCGCTTAGGCCATGGATGGCCTTAAGTGGCGACCCCCGGAGCAATGCCGGAGGGAGGGGACCCCGAAGGGGCCGGAACCAGGAGCAAACGGTTTGGTTACTTTGCCATGACAAAGTAACCCGGCCCGAAGAGGGTCGGAACCTTTCTCAAAGACCGAGACATAAAGCCGATACAACCTGATCTTGAACGTCAGAGCGATCGCTAACGCAATCCGCCAAACCGCTGGTAAAAGCTCTCCCCCACATCCGGCAACGGCCCATCCGCCGTCTCCAGTGCCGCATTCAGCCACTCCTCCGACCGTGCACACACCAGCTTGTAGATATTGCGACACAACTGACGTGCCGCACGGCCCTCCCAATCGCCGGGCAATAATTCATCGGGTAATTGCGGATCACGCAGCAGCAACCGGCGGTATTCATGAACCAGCAACGTGCGGGCCATGAAGCAGTCTTCGCCACGCAAGCTGTCCTGCTCGCGCAGCGTCTGCCATAACGGCCGGAACAGCTGGATGAACTCGCTGTAATGCTTGCCCAGCTCATCAATGTTCCAGCTCTCGCGCACCTGCGCACGCAAGGCCCTGGAAGCCAGCACGTCCTGGCTGCGGGTCTCGAAGACGATGCTGTCTTCCAGCGCATCCAGGTCCTGAAGGGTCGCATTGACGTCGGCCTTGTCGCTGCGCGGGCTGGCCAGCATGGTCGGGGCGATGGCGGCAAAGCCCAGCCATTCCAGTTCTTCGCGCACCTGCTTGCGCTTTTCGACCGACAGTTGCGTCAGCGCCACCAGGCACCAGGCGCCGTCCCAGGCCGGCACGTTGGCGTTGTACACGCGCTTGAAAGCCTTTTCGAAACGCCGCCGTCCGGTGCCGGTCAGGCTGTAGTAACTGCGCCGCCCGACCTTTTCGGCGGTCAGCCAGCCTTCTTTGGTCAGGCGAAAGATCGAGGTGCGAATCAGCCGCTCATTAATGCCCATCGGTTCAAGCAACTGGATCAGGCTGCCCAGCCAGACAGTGCCGCCGTGCGGTTCGATGGCATCCCCGTAGAGAGTGATGATCAGCGAACTGGCGCGGATCGGCGTGCGCTCCTGAAAGCGCTGGATAAGGTGGTTCAACGGGGCGAGAGACGACATGGGCCTACCGGGCGACGATAAAGACGCTGAATATACCCGCCCGGCACCGATTACGGCGAGCTTGCCCATCAACCGGCCGCCTGACCGGTGGCCTTGGGGCGAAACGCGCTGTCGCTGATGCGCGGGCGTTGCGCTTCGATTTCACTCAACGGCTCGCACGCCACCAGGCTTTGCAGGCAGCGCTGCGCCAGTTGCTGGTACTCGCGGGTGCCAGCCTGCTTCCAGGCCACTTCGTCATCGCTGAGCGTGCGCTTGACCGCCGCCGGCGAGCCGATCACCAGCGACTGCGGTTCACAGCTGAAGCGCGCCTTGACGAAACTGGTGGCCGCCACAAACGAGCGCGCGCCGATGTCGGCGTAGTCCATCACCACCGCATTCATGCCCACCAGCACGTCCTCGCCGATCCGGCAGCCGTGCAGCACCGCGCCGTGACCGATATGGCCGTTGCGGCCCACCACCGTGTCGCTGTCGGGGAAGCCGTGCATCACGCAGGTGTCCTGAATATTGGCGCCCTCCTCCAGGACGATGCGGCCGAAGTCACCGCGCAGGCTGGCCAGCGGGCCGACGTAGCAGCCAGGACCGATGATCACATCGCCGATCAGCACAGCGGTCGGGTGCACATAGGCGCTGGGATGCACCACCGGGGTGAGGCCATCGAGGCTGTAGCAGGTCATGGCAAGGACTCCTGTATTGAAACGCTTTAATTTCTCTATCCATGGATATTCTTGTATCACAACAATCGTCATATTTCTCTAGCCAACCCTTCATAAAAATCAGATAAGGACACAAAAAATCACATCAAAGCATATTGTCTTGTATCACTTAATGCTTATACTCACTCCAGCACCGCCCCGAGCGGGCATGATTCTAATAATCAGCTCTAATAATCAGCGGCGCACACGCCGCACGTGCAGCCGGAGGACGTTTCAATGCCTCAACACCTTGCCGTGACCGCCCCTTGCGCCGGCGTACGCCTGATCACCCTGCAGCGCCCGCAGGCGCTCAACGCCTTGAACACCGAACTGCTGGGTGAACTGGCCGCCGCGCTGGACAGCGCAGAAAGCGACAGCGAAACCCGCGCCGTGGTCATCACCGGCAGTCGCAAGGCCTTTGCGGCCGGCGCCGACATCAACGAGATGGCCGAGCGCGATCTGGTCGGCATCCTCAACGATCCACGCGTCGCTCACTGGCAACGCATCAGCGCCTTTCCCAAACCCCTGATCGCTGCCGTCAACGGCTTTTGCCTGGGCGGCGGCTGCGAGCTGGCCATGCACGCCGACATCCTGATCGCCGGCGAAGACGCCCGCTTCGGCCAGCCGGAAATCAACCTCGGCATCATGCCCGGCGCCGGCGGCACGCAACGCCTGCTGCGTGCGGTGGGCAAGTCGCTGGCCATGCAGATGGTCCTCACCGGTCAGCCGATCGACGCCCGCCACGCCCAGCGCGCCGGCCTGGTCAGCGAAGTGACCCAGCCGGAATTCACCGTCGACCGCGCCCTGGCCATCGCCCGCAGCATCGCTGAAAAGGCCCCGCTGGCGGTGCGCCTGGCCAAGGAAGCGCTGCTCAAGGCGCAAGACCTCGATCTGGCCAGCGGCCTGCGTTTCGAGCGCCATGCCTTTACCGTGCTGGCCGGCACCGCCGACCGCCGCGAAGGCATCCAGGCTTTTCAGGAAAAACGCCGCCCGGACTTTACCGGCCAGTAACGATTGCTCACTTACAAGAAAGAGAACGCAAGCCATGGACTTCCAGCACATCCTGTTTTCCATCGAGGACGGCGTCGCCCTTCTCAGCCTCAATCGCCCGGAGCAGCTCAACAGCTTCAATGCCGCGATGCACCTTGAGGTGCGCGAAGCCCTCAAGCAGGTGCGCCAGAGTAACGAGGCGCGCGTGCTGTTGCTGACCGGTGAAGGCCGTGGCTTTTGCGCAGGTCAAGACCTGTCGGACCGCAATGTCGCGCCGGGCGCCGAGATGCCCGACCTCGGCCTGTCGATCGAGCAGTTCTACAACCCGCTGATCCGCAGCCTGCGCGACCTGCCGCTGCCGGTCATCTGCGCGGTGAATGGCGTGGCCGCCGGTGCCGGCGCCAATATTCCGCTGGCCTGCGACCTGGTGCTGGCCGCACGTTCGGCCAGCTTTATCCAGGCCTTCTGCAAGATCGGCCTGGTGCCCGACTCCGGCGGCACCTGGAGCCTGCCGCGGCTGATCGGCCCGGCTCGCGCCAAGGCCCTGGCCCTGCTGGGCGAGCGCCTGAGCGCCGAGCAGGCCGAGCAATGGGGCCTGATTTACCGGGTGGTCGATGACGCCGACCTGCGCGACGAAGCGCTCAAGCTGGCCCGCCACCTGGCCACCCAGCCGACCTATGGCCTGGCGCTGATCAAGCGCGCCTTCAATGCCAGCGCCAGCAACAGCTTCGACGAGCAACTGGAGCTGGAACGCGACCTGCAACGCCTGGCCGGGCGCAGCGAGGATTACCGCGAGGGCGTGTCGGCCTTCATGAACAAACGCACCCCCACTTTCAAAGGACGCTGAGCGATGGCTGCACTGGATACGCGCACCGTCGTCGCCGTGATCGGTGCCGGTGCCATGGGCGCGGGCATCGCCCAGGTCGCAGCGCAAGCCGGTCACCCGGTCAGGCTGTATGACACCCGCGAAGGCACCGCCGCCCAGGCCATTGCCGGCATCGACCGGCAACTGGGCCGGCTGGTCGAAAAAGGCAAGCTCGACGGCGACGCACGCCACGCCATCGCCGGCCGCCTGCAACCGGCCGCCAGCCTGGAAGCGCTGGCCGATGCCGGGCTGGTGATCGAAGCCATCGTCGAAAACCTCGACATCAAGCGCGGCCTGTTCAAGCAACTCGAAGCGTTGTGCAACGCCGAGTGCATCCTGGCCAGTAACACCTCGTCGCTGTCGATCACCAGCATCGCCGCCGGCCTGACGCATCCGCAGCGGGTCGTCGGCCTGCACTTCTTCAACCCGGCACCGTTGATGGCGCTGGTCGAAATCGTCTCCGGGCTGGCCACTGATGCAGCGCTTGCCCAGCGCCTGTACGCCACGGCGCAAGCCTGGGGCAAAAAGCCGGTGCACACCCGCTCGACTCCCGGCTTTATCGTCAACCGCGTGGCCCGGCCGTTTTATGCCGAGAGCCTGCGCCTGTTGCAGGAAGGCGCTGCCGATTGCGCGACCCTCGATGCCCTGCTGCGCGATGCCGGCGGTTTTCGCATGGGCGCCTTCGAGCTCACCGACCTGATCGGCCATGACGTCAACTATGCGGTGACCTGCTCGGTGTTCGACGCCTACTACGGCGACATGCGCTTCCAGCCATCGCTGATCCAGAAAGAGCTGGTCGATGCCGGCCGCCTGGGACGCAAGAGCGGCCACGGTTTCTATGACTATGCCGAAGGCGCCGAGCGCCCGCAGCCCAGCGCAATCAGCAGCACAGCCAGCGTCGATGCCTGCGTAGTCGAAGGCGACCTGGGCATCGCCAGCCCGCTGATCGAGCGCCTGCAACAGGCCGGCATCGCGATCACCCAACGCGACGGCCACGGCGTATTGCGCGTCGGCGATGCAACCCTGGCGCTCAGCGACGGCCGACTGGCCAGCCAGCGCGCCCGGGAAGACGGCCTGAGCAACCTGGTGCTCATCGACCTGGCACTGGATTACAGTCGCGCCGAACGCATTGCCATCAGCCCCGCCGCTGGCACTTCGGCGCTGGCACTTGAGCACGCCGTGGCGCTGCTGCAACGTGCAGGCTTCAAGGTCAGCCAGCTCAGCGACACGCCGGGCCTTATCGTATTGCGCACCGTGGCCATGCTCGCCAACGAAGCCAGCGATGCCTTGCTGCACGGCGTGGCCAGTGCCGCCGACATCGATCTGGCCATGTGCGCCGGCGTCAATTACCCGCACGGGCCGTTGGCCTGGGCCGATGCCATTGGCGTGAAAAACGTGCTCGACGTGCTGGAAAACCTGCAGGCCGTGTACGGCGAAACCCGTTATCGCCCCTCTTTGCTGCTGCACCGCTGCGCTGAACAAGGGAGCACGTTGCATGACGCTTGAAGCACAACAACTGGCCGAGGTCTGCGCCAGCACTTTGTATGAACGCGACGCCGCCAGCCAGGCCATGGGCATGCGCCTGCTGACGGTAGGCCCCGGCCGCGCGCAAGTGGTCATGACCGTGCGCCCCGACATGCTGCAAGGCGTCGGCACCTGCCATGGCGGCCACTTGTTCGCCCTGGCCGACTCGGCGTTTGCCTTTGCCTGCAACACCTACAACGCCGTCACCGTGGCCATCGGTTGCAGCATCGACTATGTAGCGCCCGGCCAACTGGGCGACGAACTCACCGCCACCGCGCTCGAACAAAGCCGCAGCGGGCGCACCGGTAATTACGATGTGCGCATCGAAAACCAGCACGGGCAGTTGATCGCCCTGTTCCACGGCAAGTCCTACCAGGTGCGCGGCACCCTGATCGATCCGGAGCTTTCGCAATGACTCACTCTTTGACTGACGCGCTGATCATCGACGCCATCCGCACGCCCATCGGCCGTTACGCCGGCGCCCTGTCCGGCGTGCGCGCCGACGACCTGGGCGCCGTGCCGATCCGCGCACTGATCCAGCGCCACCCGGAACTGGACCTGAGCCAGATCGACGAGGTGTTCTACGGCTGCGCCAACCAGGCCGGCGAAGACAACCGCAACGTCGCGCGCATGTCGGGCTTGCTCGCCGGCCTGCCGGTCAGCGTGCCCGGCACCACCCTGAATCGCTTGTGCGGTTCGGGCATGGACGCGGTGGGCAGCGCCGCCCGCGCCATTCGCAGCGGTGAAGCCGGGCTGGTGATTGCCGGCGGCGTCGAGTCGATGTCGCGGGCACCGTTCGTGATGGGCAAATCCGAACAGGCCTTCGGCCGGGCCGCCGAAATCTTCGACACCACCATCGGCTGGCGCTTCGTCAATAAACTGATGAAAGAGCAGTTCGGCATCGACTCGATGCCCGAGACCGCAGAAAACGTCGCCGAGCAGTTCAACATCTCCCGCAGCGATCAGGACGCCTTCGCCCTGCGCAGCCAGCACAAGGCGGCGGCCGCTCAGGCCAGCGGCCGGCTGGGCAAGGAAATCGTCCCGGTGGAAATCGCCCAGCGCAAAGGTCCTGTGAAAATCGTCGAGCACGATGAACACCCGCGTGGCGACACGACACTGGAGCAACTGGCCAGACTCGGCACGCCGTTCCGCCAGGGCGGCAGCGTCACCGCCGGCAATGCCTCGGGCGTCAACGACGGCGCCTGCGCGTTGCTGTTGGCCAGCCCCGAAGCGGCGCGCCTGCACGGGCTCAAACCCCGCGCCCGTGTCGTCGCGATGGCCAGCGCCGGGGTCGAGCCGCGGATCATGGGCATCGGCCCGGTGCCGGCGACCCGCAAGGTGCTGGCGCTGGCCAATCTGTCACTGGCCGACATGGACGTCATCGAACTCAACGAAGCCTTTGCCGCCCAAGGCCTGGCCGTGCTGCGCGAACTGGGCCTGAGCGATGACGATGCGCGGGTCAACCCCAACGGCGGCGCCATTGCCCTGGGCCACCCGCTGGGCATGAGCGGCGCCCGCCTGATCACCACCGCCCTGCATGAACTCGAAGAACGCCAGGGCCGCTATGCGCTGTGCACCATGTGCATCGGCGTGGGCCAGGGGATTGCGCTGGTTATTGAACGAATCTGACACGCACAGCAAAGATCGGACACCGGTGCGGGGAGTATCCTCGCCATTAACACTCAGGGCACCGTGGCCCGCACAAAAACAATCGAGTGAACCATGAACATGATCGCCACCAACACCGCCATGCTCGACCCTCTGGAAACCGCCAGCATCGATGAGCTGCGCCAGCATCAGCTCGACCGCCTGCGCTGGAGCCTCAACCACGCCTACGCCAACGTGCCGCTGTATCGCAAACGTTTCGACGAGGCCGGCGTTCACCCCGACGACCTGAAAAGCCTCGACGACCTGAGCAAGTTCCCCTTCACCGGCAAGAGCGACCTGCGCGATAACTACCCGTACGGCATGTTTGCCGTGCCGCAAAGCGACATCGTGCGCCTGCACGCCTCCAGCGGTACCACCGGCAAACCGACCGTGGTCGGCTACACGCAGAACGACATCGACACGTGGGCCAACGTGGTTGCGCGCTCGATCCGCGCCGCCGGTGGGCGACGTGGCGACAAGGTGCATATCTCGTATGGCTACGGCCTGTTCACCGGCGGGCTGGGCGCACACTACGGTGCCGAGCGCCTCGGTTGCACAGTGATCCCGATGTCCGGCGGCCAGACCGAGAAACAGGTGCAGCTGATCCGTGATTTCCAGCCGGACATCATCATGGTCACGCCGTCGTACATGCTCAACCTGGCCGATGAGATCGAGCGCCAGGGCATCGACCCGCACGACCTCAAGCTGCGCCTGGGCATCTTTGGCGCCGAGCCATGGACCGCCGAACTGCGCCGCGCCATCGAAGAACGGCTGGGCATCACCGCGCTGGACATCTACGGTCTCTCGGAAATCATGGGGCCGGGCGTGGCCATGGAATGCGCCGAAACCAAGGACGGCCCGACCGTGTGGGAAGACCATTTCTATCCCGAGATCATCGACCCGGTGACTGGCGCGGTATTGCCGGACGGCGAAATGGGCGAGCTGGTGTTTACCTCATTGTCCAAGGAGGCGCTGCCGATGATTCGTTATCGCACCCGCGACCTCACGCGCCTGCTGCCGGGCACGGCCAGGCCGATGCGGCGCATCGACAAGATCACCGGGCGCAGCGACGACATGCTGATCATTCGTGGGGTCAATGTGTTTCCTACGCAGATCGAGGAGCAGATCCTCAAGATCAAGCAACTGGCCGAGGTGTACGAGTTGCACTTGCACCGCAATGGCAACCTGGACAGTGTCGATGTGCATGTCGAGCTCAAGCATGACCTCAACCTCGAAGCGGACCAGCAGAAGCGGGTGGCGGATGAACTGGGCAAGCAGATCAAGACCCATATCGGCATCAGCTCACGGGTGCTGATCCAGCCCTTCCATGCCATCAAACGCTCGGAAGGCAAAGCCTGTCACGTGTTTGATAATCGGCCCCGGGCTTAGGGCGACTGACTTGTAAGACAGGGCTGACAGGGCTAACGGTGATGACCTGCCAGAGGCGTTTCGGCCCTCTGGCAGGCTGCGCAACCTCAGCGGCGCAGAAGACGATTCAGCACCAGCAGGCCTACTGCACCGATTGCCAGTGCGGCGACCGGCTTCTCTTTAACGAATGTCGATACGCAGTCCAGCGCATCGCCATAGCTTTGGGTGAGTTGACCAGCCGCCTGACGGCCAGCACCTTCAGCTTCAATCTTCGAATCACCCAACAGTTTTCCAACCACGCCCTGCGCCTTGCCGGCCAGTTTCTCTGCAACGCCTTCTACTTGTTCACTCTTCATGATTAACCAAACCTTCGCGGGTAAGTGGGTAGCTCGGGTTGACCCAAGCTTTAGGCTATCTGCACAGCGTTAGGGGGATGGCCGTCATGATTAGTTCAAAATTTGATGAGCCTGATCAATCCGCCCACATCACCGGGTTATGCCCTGCTGCCTGCCTGCGTACAACGCTTGATCTGCTCGATCGAGGGCAGCGCGAAGCGACATCGGCGGCCCGCACATGGCTGCCGATTTCATTGAATACGGGAATGCGTGCCTGAGCCCTTTCGCTGACCCAAAGCCCCGCCTTGCGGGGTTTTTTGTGCCTTAAAAATGCAAATATCACTGCAATTCAATAAATACGGTATCGCTTTAAAAGCTTAAAAACCCTTTAAAAACGCAACAACCACCGTAAAGCGATACAAAAATCAAAAACAAAACACAATTTTCCGTTTGATATTTATTTCCGTATCGCTTACAACTACACCCATGGCGCAAGCCACCCCGAAAACCAGCTGGAGACACAGCATGTACGCACAACTGGTCGAGACCGGCGTCAAGCACATCAAGTCGCTGGATGAGATGTCCGCTGAAGAACGCGCCTTCCAGGAAAAGATCGACGCCGAGATCAAGATCGAGCCCAAGAACTGGATGCCCGATGCCTACCGGCAAACCCTGATCCGCCAGATTTCCCAGCACGCGCACTCCGAGATTGTCGGCATGCTGCCCGAAGGCAACTGGGTGACCCGCGCGCCGACGCTCAAGCGCAAGCTGCAGCTGATGGCCAAGATCCAGGACGAAGCCGGCCACGGCCTGTACCTGTACAGCGCCATGGAAACCCTGGGCGCCGACCGCGACGAAGAGGTCGCCAAGCTGCACAGCGGCAAGGCCAAGTATTCGAGCATCTTCAATTACCCGACCCTGACCTGGGCCGACATGGGCGCGGTGGGCTGGCTGGTCGACGGCGCTGCCATCGTCAATCAGGTGGTGTTGCAGCGCACCTCGTACGGCCCGTATTCGCGGGCGATGGTGCGCATCTGCAAGGAAGAAAGCTTCCATCAGCGTCAGGGTTACCAACTGCTGCTGACCATGATGCAGGAAGGCACTCAAGCGCAGAAAGACATGGTTCAGGATGCGATCAACCGCCTGTGGTGGCCGTCGCTGATGATGTTCGGCCCCAGCGATGCCGAATCCCCCAACAGCGCCCAGTCCATGGCCTGGAAAATCAAGCGCCAGAGCAACGACGAGCTGCGCCAGCGCTTCGTCGACCAGACCGTGCCGCAGCTTGAGCTGCTCGGCTGCACCGCGCCGGACCCGGACCTGAAATGGAACGAGGAGCGCGGCCACTACGATTTCGGCGAGATCCAGTGGCAGGAATTCTACGAAGTGCTCAAGGGCAACGGCCCGTGCAACCAGGAGCGCGTCGCCAAGCGCCGCCAGGCCATCGACGACGGTGCCTGGGTACGCGAGGCCGCCGTGGCCTACGCGAAAAAACAACAAGCCAGACGCGACGCCGCCTGAGCAAAGACAACGCCTGATCCGGAGAACCTGCCATGTCCCAATGGACCCTTTTTGAAGTCTTCGTGCGCAGCAAGCACGGGCTCAATCACAAACATGTCGGCAGCGTGCATGCAAGCGACGCCGCCATGGCCATCGAGAACGCCCGCGAGCTGTACACCCGCCGCAACGAGGGCGTGAGCCTGTGGGTGGTGCCGTCGGCGCTGATCACCGCCTCTTCACCGGATGAGAAAGACCCGCTGTTCGATCCCTCCCAGGACAAGATCTATCGCCACGCCAGCTTCTACGAGCTGCCGCCCGAAGTCGGCCACATGTGAGGAGCGGGTCATGAGCGATAAAGACGATCTGATTCAATACCTGCTGCGCCTGGGCGACAGCACCCTGATCCAGGGCCAGCGCCTGTGCGAGTGGTGCGGCGGCGCGCCGGCACTGGAAGAAGAGCTGGCGCTGATGAACGTCGGCCTCGACCTGGTCGGCCAGTCGCGTAACTGGCTGGAATACGCCGCCGAGCTGCTCGACGACGGCCGCGATGCCGATCACCTGGCGTTCCGCCGCGACGAGCGCGCCTACCGCAACCTGTTGCTGGTCGAGCAACCCAATGGCGATTACGCCGTGACCATGACCAAGCAGTTTCTGTTCGATGCCTGGCACTTCCAGGTACTGCACGGTCTGAGCAGCTCCAGCGACCCACGGATTGCCGGCATCGCCGCCAAGGCCGTAAAAGAAGTCACCTACCACCTGCGCCGCTCCGGCGAGTGGGTCGAGCGCCTGGGCGACGGCACCGAAGAAAGCCATGCGCGCATGCTCAAGGCTGTCGACAAGGTCTGGCGCTTTACCGTCGAATTCACCGCCGGTGACGCCGTCGAACAGCGCCTGTTCGAGGCCGGCATCGCCCCGGATCCCAGCGAGATCGCCAGCGCCTGGCACAGCAAGGTGAGCGACCAGTTTGCCCGCGCCACCCTGCCGCTGCCGGCCCCGGCCAGCCACTTTTACCTGAGCGGTCGCCAGGGTCTGCACAGCGAACATCTGGGCCTGTTGCTGGCCGAAATGCAATTTCTGCAAAGGGCGTATCCCGATGCGACCTGGTGAGCTGATCGCCGGCGATCGCGGCGCCCGTGCGCTGCAGGCCGGCGACCTGGCGCGGGCCTGGACGGTGCTGGGCGAGGTCATGGACCCCGAAGTGCCGGTGGTCAGCGTGGTCGAGCTGGGCATCGTCCGCGACCTGGACTGGCAGGCCGGCCACTTGCACGTGGTGGTCACCCCGACCTATTCCGGCTGCCCGGCCACCGAGGTGATCGAGCAGGACATCGCCCAGGCGCTGGAGCAGGCAGGCTTTGCCGCGCCGCAACTGGAGCGCCGGCTGACACCGGCCTGGACCACCGACTGGATCACCGACAGCGGCCGTGAACGCCTGCGCAACTACGGCATCGCCCCGCCCGAAGGCAGCGCCAGCAAACGCAGCCTGTTGGGTGAGCCCGTGCAGATCTGCTGCCCGCAGTGCGGCAGTACGCACACCGAACGGCTCAGCGAGTTCGGCTCGACCGCCTGCAAGGCGCTGTATCGCTGCCGCGACTGCCTGGAACCCTTCGACTATTTCAAGTGCATCTGAGCGGCATGCTCGCCGGAGAACAACAATGAGCAAATTCCACAGCCTGACCATCAAGGATGTTCGCCCGGAAACCCGTGACGCGGTGTCCATCGCCTTCGAGATTCCCAGCGAACTGAGCGACAGTTTTCGTTTTACCCAAGGCCAGCACCTGGTGATGCGCACGCACATCGGCGGCGAAGAAGTGCGTCGTTCGTACTCGATCTGCACCGGTGCCAACGACGGCGAGCTGCGCGTGGCGATCAAGAAAGTCGCTGGCGGCGTGTTCTCCGCCTTTGCCAACGAAGCGCTGAAAGTCGGCCACAGCCTGGACGTCATGCCGCCCTCGGGGCACTTCAATGTGCCGCTGGACCCGGCGCGTAAAGGCAACTATTTGGCGGTCGCGGCCGGCAGCGGCATCACGCCGATCCTGTCGATCATCAAGACCACCTTGCAAAGCGAACCGCTCAGTCAGGTCACGCTGATCTACGGCAACCGCTCCAGCAACGCGGCGCTGTTTCGCGAGCAGCTGGAAGACCTGAAGAACCGTTATCTGCAACGCCTGAACCTGGTGTTCGTGTTCAGCCGCGAGCAGCAGGACGTCGACCTGTACAACGGGCGCATCGACGCCGACAAGTGCGGGCAGCTGTTCAGCCGCTGGATCGACGTCAAGTCTCTGGACGCTGCGTTTATCTGCGGCCCACAGGCGATGACCGAGACCGTGCGCGATCAACTCAAGGCTAATGGTCTTGCGCCTGAGCGTATCCACTTCGAACTGTTTGCCGCCGTCGGCAGCCAGCAAAAGCGCGAAGCCCGCCAGGCGGCTGCGCAGGTGGATGCCGAAATGAGCCAGATCACCGTGATCAGCGACGGCCGCGAGCTGTCCTTCGCGCTGGCGCGCAACAGCGTCAGCGTCCTCGACGCCGGCAACGCCCAAGGCGCGGAACTGCCCTACTCGTGCAAGGCCGGCGTGTGCTCGACCTGCAAATGCAAGGTGGTCTCGGGCGAGGTGGAAATGGACAGCAACTTTGCGCTGGAAGACTACGAAGTGGCCGCCGGCTACGTGCTGTCGTGCCAGGCCTTCCCGCTCAGCGACAAGGTGGTACTGGATTTCGACCAGCTTTAACCCGATTACCGGACGAACCCCCCGTTGGGGGGGGGGGGGGGGGGGGGGGGGGGGGGGGGGGGGGGGGGGGGGGGGGGGGGGGGGGGGGGGGGGGGGGGGGGGGGGGGGGGGGGGGGGGGGGGGGGGGGGGGGGGGG